>NZ_JBNVZR010000015.1:0-91496 GCF_052527415.1 Legionella navarrensis
CGATCTGCTCCCTTCTCCCTTGAGGGAGAAGGGCTGGGGATGAGGGTGGTGGGTGTGGCACAGTCTCGACTAAATCAAGAATACCGTCCATCACACCCTGTATATTTTTAAAAACCTCATGGCTCCATAGCCGCAAAACTCGATATCCACAGCTTTCCAAATGAATGCAAGTGTCTCATTTCCCCAACCGGCTTTTTTGCGTAATGCTTTCAATGCAATATTTTCAGGATCATTTAACACACCAAAATGAGACTAAAATGAGCTGGAAACATCATTATTCACTTTGCTGTATCCATCGATTAGTTAATAAAAACAGACAGACGGATAAACCAATTAAGTACCGTATGTTAATGTATTTAATCAGGCCGTGCCACACCCACCACCCTCATCCCCAGCCCTTCTCCCTCAAGGGAGAAGGGAGCAGAACGTACCACGGATTAACTTCAGTTCAAATTAAGATGGGACAGCCCTGACGGCCACAGTTTTGTTTATATATTGAACTTTTCATTAGTCTGAGGTGCTTTGTTGATAAAGAGGGATTGTATCTGGCTGCGAGCTCTTTCATAATTCACCAAAAATTTCCTGGTGAACACGTCATGACCGCTTTAATTCTCGATGGAAAACTCGCTGCTGCAAAAATAAAGGAATCGGTGCGTGAAACAAGCCGTTCACTGAACAAAGAGCTGGGTCTCGCTGTTGTGCTGGTGGGCCAGGATCCGGCCTCTGAGATTTACGTGGCCAATAAACGCAAGGCCTGCCAGGAAGTGGGTATCGTTTCGCATGCTTTTGATTTGCCGGAATCGACCAGCGAGCAGGAGCTGCTTACGCTGATTGATCAATTGAATCAGGATGAAGCCATTCACGGCATACTGGTGCAACTGCCTCTGCCGGCCGCCATGAATGCCAGCCGGGTCATTGAACGCATTTCACCGCAAAAAGACGTCGATGGCTTCCATCCGTATAACCTCGGTCGACTGGCGCAGCGTTCACCTTTGCTGCGCCCCTGTACGCCCTATGGAATCATGCATCTGCTGAATTTTTATAACCTGGATGTGCGCGGCATGCATGCGGTTGTTGTTGGGGCCTCTAATATTGTCGGCAGGCCAATGGCGTTTGAGTTTCTGCTCGCTGGCGCTACGGTTACGATTTGCCATCGCTTCACACAAAAGCTGGAACAGCACGTTCGCATGGCGGATATCGTAGTGTCGGCAACCGGTGTCCGTGATGTTGTATCGGCAGACTGGCTGCAGAGTGGGCAAATCGTTATTGATGTAGGAATGCACCGCCAGAAAAACGGCAGACTGCACGGCGACATCGATTTCGATAAGGCCAGGCAGAAAGTAGCCTGGATAACGCCCGTACCCGGCGGTGTCGGCCCCATGACCATTGCTACCCTGCTGCAAAACACCTGTTTCGCAGCAGGTCTGGGTCAGGACGTTTTTTAACGGTCCAGCTCATCCCAGTCAAACTCGCCGTCCAGTTCATCCATGTCTTCCTTCATGCGCTTTCTTTCCAGCCTGTCTTCCAGCATCTTGCGAATACGACGCTTGTGACTCAGGTCTTCCTTGTCAGACTCCATCGGCATATCAGAAAAAAAATGAGCGTCATCATACTCTTTGTGCAGGCTCATGAACGTCTCCATTTGATGGTTACCTGATTCAAGTATAGTGCAGATTATATTAAGGATTTATTAAGCGGATAATTTGTATATAATAAATACATACATTTCAAATTTTGGTGTATAATGCCGGCACCTTGTCCGGAGACCGCAATGCCAAAATTAACCAAAACTCATATACTGCTTTCTAAATACCGTGAAATTTTAATCAGCGGTCTGGCCAGCGATAACGATCTAATCGCTCTGCTTCAGATTGATAATTTTACAAAATCACCCGGTATGTTGGATATTTCGGCACCGATCAGCGATAGCAATCACAACAAAATTGACGCAATGATTGACTTTGTTGAGGCAGTGACCGAGCTGATGCCATTTGAGGCTCAGCACAGGCTCACAGGAAGACTGCTCCGTCTATCCGTCAATACAACGTCCTCTTTGTTTATGCAGAAAGCGAGTCTTGAAAAAGTTTTTTTATATCACGAACTGGCGACCAACCCTACTCTGGCCGGAGATCATTTTGACTCCGAGCCGTTTACCAGCATGTATCCCAAACCTGAGGACAGAGCCGCGTTCACATCCAGTATGATTGCCCGGGCCCAGGAATATTTCAAATTAACCACAGCACAGACTTCGTCTCCGGCCTCCAGCAGCCATGCAGTAGCAAAACGTCCTCTTGCTCTGCTGGATGTGGATCATACCTTGTTGTTTGATAAAAGACTAAACACTGATCTACTCGATTCGCTGAAAAATCATGATATAAAGGATGTCTACCTGTTTACCGATATGGTGTTTCAATCAGGCTGTATAAACGATCGAAAGGCACTGATCACTACGCTTCAGGAAATGGGGTTTAGCGTTCATGGCACTATCAGCACCAGTGATCTTTTCTGGAAAGCCATGGATGATGACCTTGTCGCATTCATCTACCGCAAACTGCATGAAGTGAAAGTAAGCTTTCGTTCCGCGATATTTGCCGAGCACTTTGCACAAATGAAAATCGAACGCCCAATAATAGAAACACTGCTGGCCTCAGGCACTTTAAGTGGAACGCTTGGTCATGCCTTCCCTGAGGCCTGTCTGGCTGATGAGGCGTGCGCCATGTCGGCCTACCCTAAAAGCTATGTCATCAAATTTCTCGCGGAAATGATTCAAAGCCAACGCGCCCTCGTTGATCCCAAAGGACTGATGTTCGAACTTTTTTTAAACCATATACCCGAGTGGGTCGGCAGCCTGGTGATTGCCGATGACAAACCCAAGGTATTTGAATCCATTGAGCAATACCTGGCGTCTGCTACGTCAACAACTGGCCGTCGCCCCACCAGTCTGCCGATCACGAATATCCATGTAACCGATCTCTCCATGGGACTGGAACACTATAATCGTCTACTGCAAAATGAATACAGACTCATCAGTCAGGACATAGAGAGCCTGGAGCTGCCGCATGCCGGCCCATCTTCAAGCTTTCCCAGCTCACATTCATCCTCCATGTCCTCATTATCCTCAAGCCCGGTTTACGCTCACGTGGCGAGGATTTCTCCCCAAAATCCGCAGTTCCGTGACTCGTTGCTGGAGGCACTGAAGCCTCAGGCGTCAGGCTCCCGAATTTCATCATTCTTTTCTTCCCGTATCAGCAGAGCAAAAACCCTGTTCGAGCGCCTGAGTCAGGCATCTTCGGATGATTTAATTCCAATACTCCAGCAACATTTCCGAGCCAACAAAAAAATAGAGACAGAGTCTCCCGAGCACAGGCTGTTGAGAACCATACAATCGTCTGGGCTGCTGAAAGATTCGGACTGGCAGGCACTTGATCTGGACATACATGAAAACCGCCAGCTGTTTCGTGGCGCATTTCTGGACTATTCCAGCCAGCACGTGAGCGCCATGTCCGGCTTGAAATAACCCGCTCTTGCCACCCTCCCCAGCAAAGGCATCGACAGCCTGTCACTCAGGCTCTGAATATTTTCATCCAGAGCCTGCATATCAGGATCAAGGCAATTAGCAATCCAGCCAAGGCAGGGGATATTCTGCATACGCAGGACAGCATCAGTTAACAAGGCATGATTAATACAGCCGAGCCGGATCCCAACAACAAGAATAACCGGCATGGCTGTCATGGCGAGCAGATCAAGCCAGGTTTCACTCTCATTCAAGGGAACCATTAATCCACCCGCCCCTTCAATCAACACGCAGTCGTAACCAGAGAAGTGCTCGTCGTTGCAAAATTCAGCCACCTCACTCGCTGACAGTCGTTCTCCTCGACGTTGAGCGGCGAGATGAGGAGAGATGGGGTCTGCATAAAGCCAGGCGTTAATAGCGGGAGACGATTGGGGGTTGTGTTTTCGCAGACGCTCTATATCATCATTGATCCATTGTCCCTGCCTCTCAACGGCGCCGCTGGCGACCGGCTTAAGGGCTAATGCACGTTTGCCTGACTGATGCAGGTAATCCAAAAGCTGACAGCACACATACGTTTTTCCGCAATCGGTATCGGTACCAGTAATAAAAATACCCGTCATGCCCGGCTCTCACAGGGAATGAAGCGCTCAAGCTCTTTAATGAATTTTTTCTGATGCGTCATAAATGGCATGTGAGCGGCCTTTGGAAAGGAAACATAATTAAAATGCGGGTAGCGACTTTGCATATTCGTCATGGTTGCTTTCGGTGTGATTGTATCCAGATGACCGAACATGTAACAAACCGGTATATTCAGCTTGTGCAGCGCTTCGCGCAGATCCCATTCTGCCAATACGTCCAGCCCCGCTTTTAGCCCCTCTGCCGAGGGCAGGTAGTCCGGATTTGACTGAGGAGTCTGGTGCTGTGACTGCATGGCTATGAATTTTGCCCGGACGGAAACCGGATCGCGTTTCAATTCACGAAAAACCATGTTTAACAGGCGTTGATCAACACCCGGCCAGTTGTCATCGCGAGTGAACCGGGGTGATGAAGCAATGTTGATCAGATGGGTGACGCGTGCTGAGGTTTCAAGCGCAAGACGCGTGGCATATAGCCCACCCAGAGACCAGCCGGCAATGGCAAACTGCTGCGGTAAATGCTCAAGGATACGGGCCTTAAACGCAGCCCAGGACATCACCGGACTTTGACCAAAGCCCGGAAGATCAACCGCGACTACCGTGTAGCGCCTTGCAATCTCTCGTGTGAGGGATTCCCAAATCAACTGATCAAAACCCCAGCCATGAAATAAAACCAATGGATATCCAGTACCTGTGATATTAATCTTCATCGCTACACCTGCTTCTACGAGGGCGTGCCTTGCCTTATGAGCCTGCCATGTCATAACGGCAATAACCTTGCAGTTTCATCCAATAACCGGTCGATATCCTCCACCTGATGATGTGAATTCAATACGACACGTAAGCCTGTATCAACACGGGATAAGGTTGGTACTCTTATAGCCTGGCACAAGATCCCCTGTTTTCCCAATTTATTGGACAAATTTTGTGCTTTATGTGGGCAACCAAGGCGCAGCTGCTGTATCGGGCTGTTCGACGGGCGAAAAGGCAAGGCCCGCAGCGACACAGCGCCCTGAAAATAAGCCACCAGGCCGGCCAGTTTTTGACGTGCCTCATCGGCCTGGATCAGTAAATACAGACTCTCGAGCAAACCATGACTCATCGCCGGGCTGATGGCAGTTGAATAAATACAGGAGCGCGCGTTTTGGTACAGGGCATCAACCCAGTCAGCCTGCCCCACCACGGCCGCCCCCTGTCCACCGAGTGCCTTGCCAAAAGCAATCATGCGCAAAGGAACCTGGGTCTGTGATAATCCATAATGAGCCACAGCCCCCATGCCGCCGGGACCGATAACTCCAAAGGCATGCGCCTCATCCACTACAAAGGGCAGGCCATGCGAAGCACACAAGCGACCTAATTCAGCGAGGTCCGGTTGCTGCCCGCTCATGCTGAAAATACCCTCCGTGATTAAGAGGCTGGCCGGCGTGCCCTGACTGAGCTTTTTCTGCAAATCCTCGTGATCATTATGGAGATAACGGCAAAAGCCGGCCTTTGCGAGAGACAGTCCATCATAAATGGATGCATGCACCGCTTTGTCTACGATAAAATGGCAGCCTAAGCGCGCCAGCGTCGTAACAATGGCCAGATTGGCGGCATAACCAGAAGAAAACAGCAGGGCTTTGTCCGTTTGCAACTGTCGGGCCAGTTCCTGTTCCAGCTCCTGATGAATGGGCTGATAACCGCTGACGAGCATCGAGCCGCCGCTGCCGCTGTCGTAACGCGCAAACCCCTGTTGATAGGCGCGTTTCACCCGGGCATCCCGGCGCAAAGACAAATAATCGTTGCTGCTGAAATCGAGAGGATAATCGGTGGATGTGACTATCACCCGCTGGCGATACAGGCCCTTGTGTTTTCGCTCGCTTATCTGCTGCTGAATCAGTTCAGAAATCATGCCGGTAAAGCTTCCAGTCCCAGTTTGTCAAAGAGGCTTTTATCTTTTTCGCGCTGCGGATTTTCCTCAGTCAACAGCCTGTCGCCCGCAAAGACGGAATTGGCTCCTGCGAAATAGCACAGTGCCTGGAGCTCGTCACTCATTTCCGTACGACCGGCGGTGAGGCGAATCACGCTGCCAGGCATCAGCAGGCGCGCCGTAGCGATTGTTCTTACCAGTTCCAGACCGTCGACCTGAGGTGCGTTGGCCAGTGGCGTTCCCGGCACAGGAATCAGACGGTTGATTGGCACACTCTCGGGCGGTACCGGCAGATTGGCGAGCGTCAGTAAAAACTCTATGCGATCCTCACGGCTTTCTCCCAGGCCCAAAATGCCGCCACAGCACACATTAATGCCGGCTTCGCGAACATGAGCCAGCGTGTCGAGACGATCAGTGAATTTTCGGGTGCTGACCACTTTATCGTAATACGACGGCGAGGTATCGATATTATGATTGTAATAATCCAGTCCGGCTTCCTTTAACTGCTGAGCCTGATTGGCATCAAGCATGCCCAGGGTCATGCAGGTTTCCAGCCCCATCGCCTTGACCCCTGCGATCATGGCATTTATCTCCGGCATGGCATTCTCCGGCGGGCATCGCCACGCGGCGCCCATGCAGAAACGTGTCGCACCACCGTCTTTGGCCTCCTGAGCCTTAATCAACACGTTCTCAACGGACATCAAACGCTCTTTCTGAACGTGGGTTTTATGATGCCCGCTCTGTGAGCAATAACCGCAATCCTCCGGACAGGCGCCGGTTTTGATGCTCAGCAAGGTAGCAATCTGCAGGCGGTTCGCCGCGTGATGCTCGCGATGTATCGTGTGCGCCTGGTAAATCAGGTCATTGAAGGGCTGCGAATAAATAGCCGCAACCTCGTCCTGCGTCCAGGTGGATGCGTTTTTTTTCATGGTTCATCTCGTAGGAAAAAAGTGATTTACATGATAGAGTGCCTGCCATTCTTGTCAACCTTAAAATTTAACATGGTTAACAACCACGCTGTCATTGAAAAAGATTTACGTCATATCTGGCATCCCTGCACGCAGATGAAGGATTTTGAACAATGCCCGCCCATCATCGTGTATCAGGCCCAGGGAAGTTACCTGGAAACCTGTCGTGGCTCTTTGATTGATGCGCAATCCAGCTGGTGGTGCAAATCGCTGGGTCATGGTCATCCGGCTGTTCTCGCTGCCATTAAGGCGCAGCTTGATTCGTTTGAACACGTCATTGCCGCCAATACTACGCATCCGGCCATGGCCTCTCTGGGAGAAAAGCTGGCGGAGATCTGCGGTCGGGAGCATGCCTTTTTCGCCAGCGATGGATCCAGCGCCGTAGAAATTGCCATGAAGCTCGCTCTGCAGGCGAAGCAGATACAAGGCCAGACAGAGCGCCGGGACTTTATCGCTTTAAAAAACGGCTACCATGGCGAAACACTGGGCACCCTCAGCGTCAGTGATCTTGGCCTGTATAAGAAGCCCTGGGAAGGGTTTGGGGTAAACTGCCATATGTTAGAGGATATCCCCTTGGTCAGTGGCCCCCAGGATCCCCTGTGGACAAACGCCGAAGGACACTGGCAACGCATATTGCCAGCGCTTGAGCAGCTCAAATCGCGTGTCTGCGCATTGATTCTGGAACCTCTGGTGCAGGGAGCAGGCGGCATGCGGTGCTACAGTGCTGACTTTCTGTACCGGCTGGCTGCCTGGGCCAAAAGCAACGACATATACCTTATTGCCGATGAAATCATGACAGGGATGGGGCGAACCGGAACCTGGCTGGCCTGTCAGCACGCTGGCGTTGAAGCCGATTTGATCTGCCTGTCCAAAGGTCTGACCTCAGGAACCATACCCCTGAGCTGCGTCATGATCGATCAGTCAATCTATTCGCTGTTTTATGACGACTACAGCAAAGGTAAATCCTTCCTGCATTCGCATACACACAGCGGTAACTCACTGGCTATCAGTGCTGCACTGGCTACGATTACGGCCATGCAGACTGAAAGCATCAATCAACAGGCTGCCGAACTGGGTCTGTTCATGCTGGAACAGTTTCAGGCGATAGCCAGAAGCTGCGGAAAACTAAGCAACATCCGCAGCCTCGGCGCCATGGTTGCCGCAGATATGGTGGATTCCGGTCGCCCTCGGACGGATTTTGCCTTTTATCAGGAAGCACTGAAACAGGGCGCTCTGATTCGCCCCCTGGGAAATACGCTGTATTGGCTGCCTCCTTTGAATACCGACACAAAAACGATTGTTAAATTGGCGGAAATCACCCTAAACTCTATACATGCTGTGTACCAATAAAAAGCACCCATGATAAACAGGCTGCAATCAGAACATGTGCGACTGAAAAACAAATTCGGGATTGGCTGGCTGGCCTTTACCCTGATATTTTTGTTTGGGATGATTTTTTTTGGCTGGAAACATTTTCAACTGCAAAAACTTCAGCTTTTTCAACAGCATGCCAATTATCTTGCCTTTAAAATCGATGGATTGATCGAGCATATTCTGGAAACTGGCCAATCACTGCCCTATTACAAAAGCAGTAACGGAACCTGCGAAGACGAACTGTTTGACAAACTGGGCAGTACTGTCTTTAATCACACCGACATTTCCGGAATTGTTATCAGCGACGATAAAAACAAAGTTTTGTGTGCCTCGCCTGAAATAAATACTCCCCTGCCCCCGCCTGGCGATGCCAGCCCGGTTCTTCTCGGCCCCATGAAAATGTCTCAGGGCAGCAACGAGGTCTTTCTTCTGCAACAGCGGCTGGGACAATACCATGTCGGCATCTATTTAATCAGGCCTCTGATTGAAGAGTATATGCGTAAACACAGTACCGGCATCGATTCGGCCGGACTTTATGACAACAGCACAAGGAAGATGCTGGTACAGACTGGCAGGCCTGTCAGCACCAACAGACTGTCTGACAGAGAGTCGGTTATCACACTGCCCCTGCAGAACCTCGACAATTTATCGCTGGTGGTACGCAGTCATCCGCTGGGTTTTATGAAACAGCTCATTGGCACAATTGCCATGATGACCATTCCTTTTCTGCTGTTGTCATGGGCTTTTTATTTGTGGTGCAGCCGCCTGATCAATCGTCGCTTTTCCCTCCAGTTTGCCTTGAAAAACGCCATGAAAAATGGCGAATTTCAACCCACCTATCAAGCGATTCGTGACGAATTACAGCAACGCTTCTGTGGTGCCGAGGTCTTAATCCGCTGGCATACCAGCCAGAACGAAGTGATTATGCCGGATTATTTCATTGGTGAAGCAGAAAAAACCGGACTTATTGTTCCGATGATGCTGCAGTTAATCGAAAAATCCTTTGAAGAATGCCAGCAGCTCCTGCAAACCAGACCTTACATGTACCTGGCATTCAACCTCTCGCCCTGCCATTTTCGCGATGCGCATTTTTTTGCAACGTTTTATGATCTGTGTTCGCGATTTCACATACAGCCTGAGCAGGTCATGCTGGAGTTGACGGAACGCGAACTCTTTAACGAACAGGACGAGGCTGTAGTAGAAAAAATGAACGAGCTTCGTCAACGCGGCTATCTGCTGGCCATTGATGATTTTGGTACGGGACAATCCAACATACATTACCTGCAGCATTTTCCATTTAACTACCTGAAAATTGATAAATTGTTTATCAGCTCTATTGGCACAGGGGCTATCACCGAAACACTGAATCACTCCATCATCAACATGGCACGTTCCCTGCAGCTTAAAATCATTGCCGAAGGAGTGGAAACACAGACTCAGCTTGATTACCTGCGCAGCAACCAGGTTTTTCTCATTCAAGGCTGGTATTATACGCGGGCACTGCCTTATGATGCCTTCGCAAGATTAATGTGAAGAGATACGAACATTGGCATGAGTTAAAATTGGTTGAATTGTCAACCGCCCCTGGTAAAAGGAGCCTACTGTGAATCGATATATGACATGCTGTTGTCTTGCTCTGGCGTTAATCAGTACCTCTTCCGCAGCGCGTGACGACTGGCAATGCCGCTCACACGATGGGCTGAACAAGGAGTGGACAGGTCGCAGCGACTACGAGCGCGCAGCACTCAACAAGGCCTTTGACGCCTGCCGGAAAGCCAGTGACGATCCGGCTTCCTGCAAGGTTGCGAAGGTAGACTGCGAATTTTTTGTCAATGGCCAGACAACGCAGGCCATGTGGCAGTGCGTTGCCATGGATCAAATGGCTAAGGTCTGGCCCAGTAATCCCTACCCACAACGTGACGATGCGGCTATTGCTGCCAGAGAATACTGCCAGTCCAAAAGTGGTTATCCTGATACCTGTTACACCAATCTGATGACCTGTAAAAATCTTAATGAGCGGGAGTAAAGCATGTTTAGCGTTGGACTGACCGGTAACCTTGCCAGTGGTAAATCAACAGCGATTAAGTGCTTTGAATCGCTGGGCATACCCGTGGTCAGCGCCGATGTTATCGCCAGGGATTTAACCGCACCAGGTCAGCCGGCGCTTGCGGCCATTCAACAGCACCTGGGTGATGCCTGTATTCTCGACTCCGGTCAACTGAACCGCGCAGCAGTCAGGGAACTCATTTTTACAGAACCCAGGCAGCGTATCTGGCTGGAAGGCCTGCTGCATCCTCTGATTAAAGATGAAATAAAGCGGCAGATTCAAAACAGCCAGGGTCCATACTGTGTTGTTGAAATACCGTTATTAAAGGACCGCCAGTCCTATCCTTATTTAAACCGCATCCTTGTGATTCTGGCCGAAAAGGAACAGCAGATAGCCCGGGTCATGGCCCGCGATCATTGCAGCAAAGAGCAGGCGCAGGCCATTCTTGCGACACAGCCAGACGATCAGGCCCGTCGGGAACTGGCCGACGATCTGATTATAAACCGTGGTTCTATAAGGCAATTAGAGCAGCAGATTAAAATTTTACATACAAACTATTTACATTTGGCCGCTGAAAACGAATCATAGAATCACGGATATTATTAAGGATTGCGCCATGGACCATATCACCACCAGTCTGCATATCATTTTTCCAATCATCAATCTCTTTCTTTTAATCATCGGCATCAAAAAACAAGGTAATAAATGGGTTATTGCGGCACTGTGGCTGAGCCTCGGCGCTATTCTTATCCATTATCAGACCGCAGGCGGAGAAATTCTTGGCAGTTATTTTGACTACAAGGAAAGCTTTCTTTACAGTGCCAGCCTGTTGATCATTCTGGTCGCGGTGGTTTATCTGCTGCGAGGCTTTACCCGGGAGCATCCTTCCCGTGGCCTGCGCACCCTCATCTCCCTTATGCTGGCGATCATGACAACCGGCGTGGTTCTGCTCCTGGCTAATCTATGGATCAACGCTCGATTTATTGAAAACAGAATGCCTGGCAGCCCTGTCCTGCAGGTCGGTACCTTTCAAAAACTGGATTACTGTCATTATCAGTACCTGTTTTACACGGTTAACAAAGCCGGCCAGGCCGCCTATCTCTGTCCCAATTATTATGGTCTGCTGCCCTCCGTTGGTACCCTCGAAAGCGTTCCGGATTACGTCCTGAGACTCTTGCCGGCTGATGTTCAAAAGCAGGTACAAATCAAAAAAAACTGATTATCAAATCATAACGGAGAAAATATTAAATGGATCTTAAAAAAGCTCTGATGTGCGTCCCTCTGCTGCTTGGGATTGGACTGGATAACTCACTGGCCTGTTCGCGCGTGCTACGCGTGGATCAGGACAATGCGGTCATGGTCGGTCGAACCATGGACTGGAAAGAAGACATGAAAACCAATCTGGTCGTCTACCCCCGTGGCATGAAGCGCAGCGGTGGCATGGACAGCAACCCAGTGCAATGGACATCGCTTTATGGCAGTCTTGTGGCAACAGTTTATGAACACATCAGCAGCGACGGCATGAACGAAGCCGGACTGGGCGCGCACATGCTCTGGCTGAAGGAAGCCGATTTCGGCACGCGGGATCCAAAGACGCCAGGTCTGTCCGTTGCATTGTGGGTACAATATTACCTTGATAATTTTAAAACAGTGGCCGATGCGGTGCGTTTCAGTGAGTCGGGACAAATGCAGCTGACGCCTATGTTCCACCCCGGCACCAAACGCTGGATCAATGTTCACCTGGCGCTCGAGGATGAATCCGGCGACTCCGCAATACTCGAATACGTGGATGGCAAACTCAAGGTGTATCACGACAAAAAATATCTGACGCTGACCAACGACCCATCCTACGACAGACAAATCGTGAATCTGAGCAGCTACCAGGCCTTTGGCGGCGACAAACCTCTTCCGGGAACCAACAGTCCATCGGATCGTTTCGTACGGGCAACCTATTACGTGGGCACCCTGCCCAAAGCCAGTTCGGCCAAAGAGGAAATGACTCAGATGCTGAGTATTCTGAATAATGTGTCGCAACCCTATTCTACGCCCTCGGAACTCAACCCCTACGACGCAAAAACGATCTGGCGCGTTGTAACCGATTTAACAGACAGGACATATTACTACCAGTCCATGGATTCGCAGAATCTGCTCATGGTCAGTCTGGAGAGGTTTAATCTCGCTCCCAATGCGCCGGTTATGCAGCTGGATCTGGTTCGTCATCCTGAATACACCGGTGATGTGTCTGATAAATTTGAACCGCTGGAGATGAAAGCCACGGCCTGATTCCGTGACGGGATCAGGCTCTCCCTTCGAACCGCGACCGTCAGGAAGCGGTTGGGTCAGATTGCTTGTACACAGAAAAGGTTTTTTGATAGTATGTTGATTCCGTTCCTTGCCTTATATTCTATGCCCAGAATTCTACTTTGCCTGCTATTGTGTTGTTGCGGACCTTTGTTTGCCATGGCTCCTAAACTCAATTGGGACAAGGCTGTAGAACACGCCATCAAAAAATACGGCCTGCGTACCGAGCCGGAATTAATCAAATTCTTTGCCAACGCTCAAGTCGCCTACCCACCCAAAGACATAGCGCTGCTGGCCTTTAAAAAAGAACGTAAGGTCGAGTTATGGGCTAAAAATGATAATCAGTCCTGGCGTTATATTCACAGCTATCCCTTAACAGCCATGAGCGGGCGTCTTGGCCCCAAGCTGAAAGAGCGCGATGGTCAGATTCCGGAAGGAATTTACCGCCTGACAACCTTTAATCCGTTCAGCTCCATGCACCTGTCCATGATGATTGACTACCCCAACCATTATGATCGACTGCAGGCCAGTAAAGATGGCCGCAAGCAACTGGGTAATAATATTTTTCTGCATGGCAAGGATATGTCGGTCGGCTGTCTGGCGGTTGGCGACCGGGCTATTGATCAGTTGTTTCTGCTGGCAAGGCGCGTTGGTCTGAGCCATGTGAAGGTTATTATCTCCCCCAACGATTTACGCAAGGAAAAACCAGCCACATCTAACTTTGCGCAACCACGCTGGCTGCCGGATCTTTATAAGCAGATAAACGAAGCACTGAATCAGTTTCCAAGTCATCACATCACCGCCTGACCGTCACGAGAGATCCCCCGGATTACGGCTTCGCCTAATCCGGGCTACATTTTCGTGGAACACAGCCATCGTAGCCCGGATTAGGCGAAGCCGTAATCCGGGAATCACACTTTATTCGTGCTCGGGTGCAACCACAAAAATGCCCGGGGCATTACGAAGGTATTCGTTGTAATCCATGCCATAGCCAAATATGTAGTGATCATCAACGCGCAGGCCAACAAAGTCCGCTTCGGCGAGACCGCCTTCGTCGCGGGTATGATACTTATCGACCAGAACCGCACTCAGCACCTCTGCGGCACCCATCTTTTTCACGTCATCAATTATGGCAGCCAGCGTTAACCCACCATCAAGAATGTCATCAACAATCAATACGGTACGATTGGTTAAATCCTGCGTTGGCCTCGCCTTCCAGACCAGTTCACCCGCGCGGATATCGCCTTTATAGCGCGTGGCATGGATATAACCGACTTCCAGGGGAAAATCGAGTCGTGGCAGCAGATTACCCATAGGCACCAGACCACCAATCATTACGCACAACAGGACAGGATTTTTGTCCTGCAGTTTTTCGTGGATCTGACTGGCCATTCTATCCAGAGCAGCCTCCACTTCCTGCGTAGTAAACAGACAACGCGATTTTTCGTAAACCTCTTCTATATTATGTGGAATTGACATGAAATTTCCTGAATAATGAATATTACAACGTTTCCCTATCGCCTGTCCGGAACCGGAAACATCGACACCTTACCATCATCCTTTGACTTGTCCCTGATCTTGCCGGCGCCTTCTTTACTCACCTCGTCAATACGATATACGGAATGCATGGGAATAAACGTGCGTTTAACGTGCTTAAATTCTGTTTTTAAACGCTCTTCTGAAGGATCCACAACAAGGGACGTATTTTCTCCAAAAACAAATTCTTCAACTTCCAGAAAACCAAACATCTCACTTTCGCACACCTTGCGCGCAAAAAGCTCGTAGATGCTTTCCTGATTGGCAAACGTCACACGATAGATCATTTTTCCTGACATGGGTCTTACCGAAAATAAAGTTGCGCATAGTATAACTCATTCTGCCTGAAGAGGTTCATACTGCTCATCAAAAATCCGTTTTTTTTCTATTTTCTGGCATGCAGTCCAGGACTGGCAGCCTGCAACACGGGAATATGGTATTTTTCACGCCTCCTCAAGGGGGGAACAAGAATCCCGCATTCCTGATATTTTTGTAGCACAAGGCAAAAAAATCCCGCCGGCATTGGCGAAATCATGCGGCCAATGACATTAAAAATTTCCATTTTTTTTATCAGCGCAGCTGATGAAAAGGGGGGGATATAATAGAAGCCAGACAGCGAGGCTTGAACGTAGCCCCGTTGCAGCATGGCGCGCTTGACCGAAAAAACAGAATGCAAAGCCCCTCGTTCCTCACCAAAACAGGTTCTTCGCGCGTATCGAAGCCAGCAACCCCAAAGGCTGAACGGATTAATACCCAGATAGACCATATAACCGCCTGGCTTGAGGATACGATCAATCTCGCCCAGCGGATTTTTTTCGTGGGTGAAGGCGTTGAGGGTCAAGGGCGCTATCACACAGTCTACGCTGTGGCAGGCTATCGGCAATTGCATAAACGAAGAAAGCAGATGACTGGCCGGAGAGCCACCAGGTGTCACCAGCGTTTTATGTACATATCTCAGTGAGCGAAACAGTTCATTATGCCCACAACTGCCCAGCTGCACGAGGGTATCGCCATACAAGAGCGATTTCAGAGGGGACACTTCCGCCAGAAAAGCATGTGCCACACGTCTACCCTGTTCTGAAACAAACCATTCGTCCAAAGCATGGAACATGGATTTTTGTTGTGCAATTGGCAAAATAGTGACCTGAATTTAAAATTACTCTCCTTTTTTAACATAGAGATGCGCCCGACAGCAAGCGGTTCCGCACTCCGGGAGCGGTATATCGTGCACTCAACCCAATTATTGTCTATAGTATCCATCATGTAAGGATAATTTTGCGTAGCCAGGCCATGGCCAATACTGAAGTACAACATCTACAAGGCATTGCCCAGCTGATGGTGCATGAAAATCTGATGGACAAAGCCAAGGCACTGGAATACCAGGCCCTGGCACAATCAAACAAACAGACTCTGTTGCAGTACCTTGTTGAAAACCATGTGCTTGATGCCGAACGTCTAGCGTTGATTATTGCTCATAATTTTGGTGTTCCCCTGATTGATCTGGACAGCATCGATCCGGGCAGCATACCCATTTCCCTGGTCAACCAAAAGCTGATTGGCCGCCATTCGATAGTTCCGCTTTACTCGCGCGGCAATCATTTGTTTCTGGCTACTGACGATCCCAGTAACCAGGCCGCCTTAAAGGAAATTCAGTTTCATACCGGTCTGAACACCAGCCCCATCGTAGTTGAAACCAACAAGCTGACCAGATTGATTGACAAACTGATGCACGAGCAGGAAAGCCAGGGGCTCAGTGATTATGTTGAGGGATCTTCTGACCTGGAAGGTCTGGAAATCAGCAGCGAAGAAGAGGAAAGCGATACCGCCAGCGCCTCCAGCGATGACGCCCCCGTGGTAAAATTTGTCAACAAAATCCTCGTCGATGCGATCAAGCGCGGGGTTTCAGACATACACTTCGAACCCTATGAACGCGAATATCGCATCCGGTATCGCCAGGATGGTATCCTCGACGAAATTGCGGCGCCACCTGTCAGCCTGTCCAGCCGTATTACCTCACGTATCAAAATCATGTCCAACCTGGACATCTCTGAACGCCGCGTTCCACAGGATGGTCGCTTCAAGTTAAAACTATCGAAAAGCCGCAACATCGACTTCCGCGTCAGCACATGCCCCACGGTGGGGGGTGAAAAAGTGGTCATGCGTATCCTCGATCCGGGTTCGACCCGGCTGGGTATCGAGGCCCTGGGTTTTTCGCCCATGCAGCAAGAGCATTTTTTACACTGCATCCAGAAGCCGCAAGGCATGATTTTAGTAACCGGGCCAACAGGAAGTGGTAAAACGGTAACGCTGTATACTGCCCTGAATATTCTGAATACGGAAGAAGTCAATATTTCCACCGCTGAAGATCCGGTTGAAATCAAGGTTCCCGGCATCAATCAGGTAAACATCAACCCCAAAGCCGGCCTGACGTTTTCAGGTACCCTGCGCTCTTTTTTACGTCAGGATCCTGATATCATCATGGTGGGAGAGATAAGGGATCTGGAAACGGCTGAGATTTCTGTTAAAGCTGCGCAGACAGGGCATCTGGTATTATCGACCCTGCACACCAACAGTGCCGCAGAAACTCTGACCCGTCTGATCAATATGGGCGTTCCTTCATTTAACATTGCCAGCTCAGTCAGCCTGATCATCGCTCAGCGTCTGACCCGTAAGCTCTGTGATAACTGCAAGACTGTTCACACGGAAGTGACCCCTCAAAGCCTGATTGAGCTTGGCTTTACCGAAGAAGAGTCTCAAAGCATCAAGCTATATAAAGCCGTTGGCTGCAATCACTGTACACAGGGATATCGCGGACGTATCGGACTATTTGAGGTCATGCTGATTTCCAAAACCATTGGCCAGATGATTATGTCAGGCAGCAACTCTCTCGACATTCTGAAACAGGCACAGGCCGAGGGAATGCTGACTATTTATCAATCAGGTCTTGTGAAGGTCAAGGAAGGCGTTACCACCATGGAGGAAGTCAATCGGGTAACCGTTGAATAGCGATTATGAGCAACGACAATAAAAATAAAAAAACGCTGTTCTTCGAATGGCAGGGTGTGAACCAGTCCGGCGAAAAAATAAATGGCGTAATCGAAGCGGCAAGCCTCGTAACAGCAAAGGTCAGTCTGCGTAAAAAAGGCATTACCGTTAATAAAGTCATCAAAAAGCGCACCTCCCTTTTCAGCAAGAGCAAAAAAATAAAATCGCAGGACATTACCTCGTTCAGCCGGCAGCTGGCAACCATGCTGCAAGCCGGTCTTCCCTTGATTCAGTCATTTGATATTGTCGCGAAGGGTCAGAAAAATGAGAGTATGCAGCGCCTGATTGAGGCGGTTAAGAAGGATGTTGAGTCAGGCCTGACTCTTGGCGAAGCTCTGGCAAAACATCCCACCTGTTTTAACGATTTATTCTGCAACCTTGTCGATGCTGGCGAAAAATCAGGCTCGCTGGACATCATGCTGGACAAAGTTGCAACCTATAAGGAAAAAATTGAAACCATCAAAAAGAAAATCAAAAAAGCGCTGACCTATCCTACCGCCGTGATGGTCATTGCTTTTCTGGTTACAGCGGGCCTGCTGATTTTCGTCGTGCCTCAGTTTGAAGCCCTGTTCAAGGGCTTTGGTGCCGATCTTCCAGCGCTGACGCGAGTAGTGGTTGATATGTCAAAGGTTTTTCAATCCTACTGGTATCTTATTTTCGGCATTCTGGGCGGCCTGATATACAGCTTCATCTACGCGAAAAACCACTCTCCTTCATTTGCACGAAAAATTGATATGGCCATGCTGAAATCACCGGTGATAGGCAGTATTCTCGAAAAGGCCGCCATTGCCCGCTTCTCCCGCACCCTCTCCATTACCTTCGCGGCCGGTCTGCCTCTGGTTGAGGCCCTGCAATCGGTATCGGGTGCCACGGGTAACATCATTTATGCCAGGGCCACTGACAGCATACGCGAAGAAGTATCCAACGGTCTGCAAATGCAGCAGGCAATGGATAACACAAAACTGTTCCCCAACATGGTTATCCAGATGGTAGCCATCGGTGAAGAATCCGGTACGCTGGAAAAAATGCTCAGTAAGATTGCCGATTTCTACGAAGAGGAGGTGGACAATGCCGTGGATGCCTTAAGCAGTCTTATTGAACCCATTATCATGTCTATTCTGGGTATTCTGGTTGGCGGCCTGGTTGTCGCCATGTATCTTCCCATTTTCAAACTAGGTTCGGTGGTATGATTGATCCTCTTATCTTTGAAATGAACAGCGGTCTTTTTTATGTGGCCGTAGCCATTCTCTCTCTGGCTGTTGGCAGCCTGCTCAATGTGGTGATTTATCGCCTGCCAATCATGCTGCATGCCGAAATGGCTCAGGAGTGCCACAGCCTGCTTAATCTGGGAGAGGCGTCAACCAGCAAGGTTAATCTGTTTTTTCCACGCTCATTTTGTCCATCGTGTAAAAACACGCTTAAAGTCTGGCATAACATTCCAATACTGAGTTATCTACTGCTGCGTGGTCGCTGCCAATACTGCAGGCATCCCGTCTCGCTGCGCTACCCACTCATTGAGGCCTTGACCTGCGCTTTATCCGTCTTTGCCTGCTGGCACTTTGGCTTCCATCTGACTCTTGTCTTTGCGCTGCTGTTTATCTGGCTTATCATTCCCCTGATATTTATTGATATTGATCAGCAGTTACTGCCAGACTGCCTGACCTTGAGTCTGTTGTGGCTGGGACTGATTGCCAATACCCAGAGCCTGTTTACCAGCCTTCCCAATGGCGTGTTGTCAGCGGCAGGGGCGTGGTTGAGTCTGTGGCTGCTGATTAAACTGTTCTATCTGCTGACCGGTAAAATTGGGATGGGAAATGGCGATTTTAAACTGTTTGCCGCGTTTGGTGCGTGGTTTGGCTGGACCCTGCTGCCGCTGATATTGCTCTTTTCTTCGTTAACAGGAGCCATTTTCGGTTTGATTTACCTAAAAGCGCAAAACAAATCAAAGGACACGCCCATGCCCTTTGGTCCGTTTCTGTGTCTGGCTGGCCTGGTGTCTCTGTTTTATGGCCCTCAGATCCTGCATTGGTATTTAGGGCGACTGGCTTAAACGCCCTTCTCCCGATGCTTGACCAGAGCCGAGAAAAACTCTGGCTTGTTCAGGCCGATGGAGGCAAATATCTGAGGAACCTTGTCCCAGCTGTTTTCCTGACCAATGCTGGCAACCACCAGATCGAAACCTTTGTCTTTATCCACGTCGAGCCCCCAGCCATTGATATAGCAGAGGCCATGCAGACGTCTGGCCAGCACATGCCCCAGGGTCTCGGCGCGCGTCAGGTAAGCCAGTGCCTCGGCATACAGCATGGCCGCCTGTTTTTCATTACTGGCGCTCGCCAGCAGTGCTTCATTTTCAAGCCCTTCACGAAAGCGCGCTTCCTCCAGCAGGCTTTTGCCTAAGTTGTAATTGGCCTCAGCCGAATCAATACTGGCAGCGGCGCGCCAGCATTCCTTAACGGCGATATCGGCATAAGGGTATTTTTTGTTTTTTCGCAGCGAATGATAAATGCTGGCCAGAGCCATATACAACGATACTTCTTTTGCCAGTATCTCGTCCGAAGGCTGATTGTGCTGCCGTGTCTGTTTCATGGACTTCAGCTTTTTCACCAGCGCTCTCATCTGCAGGCGTTTAAATAGCATGATGACTACCTCTAAAGTGTTATGGAAAAGAACCATTCAGCAAAAAACATGGCTGCTATCACGAAACCAATCAGCAGGAACATTTTCATGATAAGGCCCAGGGACTCCTCTCCGCTGTCCATAGCCGCTTCCTCTGGCTCTTCCTGCTCGGTTTCGTCCATATTGTCTGACTTGTCCAGTGTATTGGTAATTATATACGTAATTAGCGCTGCCAGCAGGCCTGGTATGAAAAAAACAAAAAAAATCAGCCAGATAGCCTGGGATTGCGTGTAGTTGTAATAATCCTTCAGCCACTCACGCCAGTCACTGATAAATTCTGGAACGTCATAATGAATATTCCACACCAGATAAGGGAGGATATAGATGGAAAAGGCCAGCAGCAACAGCGCCAGAACCAGAGAGATCATGCAGATAATGAATAAGGTATTACTTTGCCGATTGTTTTCTTCACGCATCGTTCAATGACCTCGTCTTGCGCTGATGTAATGGGGTATAGTATGGTACGGTATGGCCTGTTGGCCAAACACATAACCAGACGCATAAGCTGCTCTGTACTGGACAAAACTCCGGCCTGTCATTCCCGCGCAGGGAGGACAAATAATATAAAGATTAAAAAAATATCCAGTACAGAGCATAAGCTGTTGATCAACATAGCAGAAGCTCAGCAACTTTCCAAGCGTTCAACACAGAGGCACACTATGAAACGTCGCGTATTTATGATTTCAGATGGGACAGGGATTACGGCCGAAAACCTCGGCAACAGCCTGACCACGCAGTTCGAAAACATTGAATTTGAAAAAACCACCCTGCCCTATATCGATACCCGGCAAAAAGCCGAAGCCGTTGTTGAGCAATTGAATAAATCGTATAAGGAGACGGGCGTAAAACCCCTGGTGTTCATGACCTTGATTAATTCGGAAGTGGCGGCAACGATTCGCGATTCACATGCCAGTGCCTTTGATCTTTTTAATACCTTTCTGGGCCCGCTGGAAGCTGAACTGGGGGTCAAATCCTCTTATACTGTCGGGCGGACACACGGAGTGGCTGACAATAAAGCCTATACCAACCGCATAGAAGCGGTTGATTACGCTCTGATGCACGATGATGGTGTCCAGATTCGCGGGTATGATAAGGCCGACATTATTCTGATTGGGGTATCCCGCTGTGGAAAAACACCCAGTTGCCTGTACATGGCTCTGCATTTTGGCGTCATGGCAGCCAATTACCCTTTTACCGAAGATGATTTGACTTCTTTTCGCCTGCCTGAGCTGCTGCGGCCTTACAAAAGCAAGCTGTTCGGCCTGACCATTGATCCGGAGCGATTGCAGCACATCCGTACCGAACGGCGCCCCAACAGTCAGTATGCCTCGGCTGAGCAATGCCGTATGGAAGTGGCAGAAGTTGAATCCATGTACCGTCATGAAAACATCCCCTATTTAAATTCAACCCGGTTTTCGATTGAAGAAATCGCAACGAAAATACTGTCGACCGCCGGTATCAAGCGTAGATTTTAATGCCCTCCGTGTGTAGACCGTATTAATGATTCGATTCGGTCTACATAGCGCAACAACGCACCCTTGTTTGATTCCAGCACCGACATTGCCTGTTCGATAAGACGCGTGCGCCGGGCCTCATCCCTGTGCAAGGCATCAATCTGATTTACCAGATCAGAGGCATCGTCCACCATGACAATGGCATCAGCCGCTATTAAATCACGTACGATCGCCTTGAAATTATGCACCTTCGGTCCAGTCAGTACAGGCACGCGCATGGCAATCGCTTCCAGCATATTGTGACCGCCAACCGGCACAAAACTGCCGCCAAGAAAGGCATAATCGCTAAGCGAATAAAAACCCAGTAACTCGCCCATGCAATCAAGAATAATCACGTCACAGTCTTTTGTCATGCTGTCTGCTTCGCTGCGTTTTCCTGTGCTGAAACCGAGAGCCTGTGCCAGGTTAAACACAGTCTGAAACCGCTCGGGATGTCGAGGAGCAATCAAAATCAGCACGCCGGGCATACGACGCTGCAGCTCCTTTGCCTGCATCAATACCTGAGCTTCCTCATCCTCATGCGTGCTGGCCAGGATCACAACCGGCCGCTCGGCTCCCCATGTGGCCTTAATCAGGCTGTATTTTTCACGATCGATATCATGAGTGTTTAAATCAAATTTTACGTTTCCCGCGACCTGAACGATCTCAGACCTGGCGCCAATACTTATGAATCGTTCTGCATCGACAGTGCTTTGAGTGAGAATGGCGTGAAAATCATTCAAAACCGGCTTGATGAGCCAGCTTAGCCTGCGATATCCACGGCAGGAGCGCTCAGAAAGGCGCGCGTTTACCAGCAGCATGGGCACGTTATTTTGTTTGGATTCGCGAATAAGGTTTGGCCATAATTCGGTTTCCATAATCACGGCGACCCGCATTTGATTCATCTTAAAAAAACGTCGAACCACATCGGGCAGGTCATAGGGTAAATGACGATGCATTACCCGACTCGAGAACTGAACCTGAACGCGCCCGGCACCTGTAGCAGTTGTTGTGGTGACTAATAAACGATACTGTTTAGCCAGCAAAGCCTCTATCAACGGTGTGGCGGCAATCACCTCCCCCAGAGAAACGGCATGAACCCAGACATCATAGTCCTTAGCATCCGCGCCATCGAGACAAAAACGCTCCGCGATACGCTCACGGTAAGCGGGTGACGCCAGCCCCTTCCACCATAAACGCAGCAGAATCAGAGGACTCAGAATATAGAGAAGAAAGGAATAAATCTGGCGCATGCTACCTCAGATGATCACAGTCTGGATCAACATGAATCGTTAGTAATCAAGTCATATGATACCAGAAGTTAAAACAAAAAATTCACTCATGATGATTTTACAGTATACTTTACTAAATACATTACTGTTACCGAACTCAGCGGACCCCGAATGAACCTTCGTCAATTCTTTACCACCAACCAATGGTGGGGAAAACTAATCGGTTGTTGTCTCGGCTATCTTATGACGCGCTCTCCGATTGGCGCGTTGGTGGGGATACTGATTGGTAACGCCTTTGATCGCGGTCTGGCTAATCATTTCTCACAACTGCATGGCTCCTATTACGATGAAAAGCGCGAGCTGGTACAAAAGATTTTTTTTGAAGCGACCTTCTCGGTCATGGGGCATGTGGCCAAGGCAGATGGCAGGGTAACAGAAAACGAAATCCAGATGGCTCGCCAGATGATGAATGAGCTGCGCCTCACACGTGAACAGAAACAACTGGCCAAGGCGTATTTCAGTGCCGGTAAAGCGGCTGACTTTGATCTGTCAGGTCTGTTGAATCTGTTGCAGAATGCCTGTCGCAACAACCCCGACCTGCTTAAGCTTTTTATGGATATCCAATATCGTTACGCTCAGGTTGACGGGCTTTCTGCCAATAAGGTACGCCTGCTCGATACCATATTTCGTACCATGGGCTTCGCACCACTGCATCAGCAATACCGCTACCATGAGGATTTTCATAACACGTATGAAAGAAAGCAGGAATCTCAGGGCCAGACTAACGCACAAAATACAAGCTATGGCCTTGCCCAGGCCTATGCCCTGCTTGAAGTTAATCCGGCAGCGAGCAAACAAGAGGTCAAACGCGCCTGGCGTAAGATGATCAGCAAAAATCATCCCGACAAACTGATTGCCCAGGGACTACCGGAAAAAATGATCAAACTGGCTAATGACAAAACTCAGAAAATCACCAAAGCCTACGAAGATATCTGCGCGGCCAAAGGCTGGTAATCACGGTTTTATTATTCGGCCGGTTCCAGCCCACCTGCTTTCAACAGGTCATGTACCTGATGAGCCACCACGTCATGAGTCACTGTTGTGACATGCACTGGATCAAAAAACAGATAACCCTGGCAGGCATCATCAAGATTTCGTTGTCCACGTTTAGCCGCCATTTTCACTAACATGGTCTTTGATGGCTCATCCAGGCTGACATCGTAGCAGGTATCCTGGGTATTGCTGAGCCCAAATTTTTCTGGGGTAGAAAAAATACCGTCAAAAGAAGTAAAAACATCATACTGAAACCATTGAACACCCGGTGTACGCTCTTTCATATCCTGAATCAAATCAGCCAGCGCTGCATTATGGTTCAGAGACAGGGCTGTCAGACGCTCTACGGAATCAAAATCACGGGCTGCGGGTGTTTTGCCTAAATCCGGCAGATTCAAGACAAGGATATGTCTGGCACCCATGTCCAGCAGACGCTGCAGCTCAATCCGGGTTCCACCAATAACATCGCGGACACTGGCTTCATCATCTTCGGGCATGGCGAGGTAGTTATTGGCACCAATCCATACCACAAACAGCGTATTCGGATCAGCCTTGTTTTCATGTGACAGGGCATATACATCTACTTCGTGATGCAGAGAAAACAGCACGTCCTCGTCAACATCCATTGAAACACCGGCACCACCAAATGCGTAATCCAGCAGATGTCTGCTGCCATTCTGTGGGAACATCAGATCAGCAAGACGCTCAATCCAGACCGGGCCATTGCTGAAATGCCCTTCAAAGTAAGGCGGTGACTGCGGCACGCGATGCTGCATGTATTCATAGAGATTGCCATTATCGGACAGGCTGTCACCAAAAACAGCAATGGTATTGATGGGACTGGCAGCAACAGCGGACGAAAATAACAGGGAAAGCAGGCTTGTTTTTAATTTCATGAAACACCTTGGTCAACGTCGATACGACTAAGCGCGGGATTATAGTCTCTGCGGCTGCTCTGGATCAATGAAAATGTCCAGAATAGCAGTTTACAGCCCCCCCTTCCGAACCCTGACCATCAGGGAGCGGAAATTTGCAGATTGCATCCATGAACCATAGAGCATATTCTCATAGTCAAACCACAAAGAATAAGGATGTTTGTATGACCCCATTCCAACAGTTGTTTGTAAGAACCTTTTACGGCAGGCTTCTGTCGCTTGCCCGGGACAGCAAAGGCATTGAAGACGCAAAAAAGAACTACCAGAGCATTGCCTGCCAGGACAATCCGGGACGATACCAGGGGAAACAGACTTTTGGGATGACTGGCTGGCCAGATGAACCGGCCACGCTGTTGACCGCTCTGGTCGCAGAAGCATTAGCCCGAACCTGCGAGCACTACGTCCGTCTGCATGAACATATGCACGCCGTTGACGTAGCAAAAAGTGTTGAATTGATTAAAAGCGATATTATACCAAACACCCTGTTGCCAAAAATAAGACCCGCTCACTTGGTTGAGGATCTGTGCCGGGCGCTTACGAGCGACACTCGCGCCGAAAAGCCAGCAAGGACATCCATAAGCCACTTTAGCCTGTTTGGAGGTTTTGCCTTATTGGCAATTACCGCTGCCACGGCATTTGTGTGTCGAGAGTATTCAGGCCCTGGAGCCTGACGTGTTGCTCAGCGCATCACATACTCGCCCCGCGCATGATTAGCCTTCCCCGCACGTCATTTGTCTTCCCCGCGCAGGCGGGGAACCACGGCAAAGCAGGCTCGGAGCTGGCCTGGATTTTTTGTCCAGTACAGAGGATTAGCCGATGACGGTAAGCTTAAGTTGTCGACCACATACCCACGCTTTGTGCAGGCCCTGGAATACTTCTTTCGACAGGCCTTTTGGCAGTTTAACCGTAGAATGATCATCGTGGATTTTAAGCCCGGTAATGAAGCGGCTTTGCAGGCCGGCCTCATTGGCAATAGCGCCAACGATATTACCTGGTTTCACGCCGTGCACACGGCCAACATCAAGACGGAACAGTTCCTGCTGTGAATCGTCACGAAAGCCTTTTGGTGACGCATCGTCGCGGAAAGGCTTTTTATCGCGGTCAAAAGCAGGCCGTGCGCGATCAAAGGTTCCCTTGGCTGATTTGAAATCACCGCCGCGGGCGCCGTCACGAGCCGGGCGTGCCGGTGTTTTCATGGCTGGCATTTCACGTTTCCAGGGCATGTCTTTGTTCATCAGCAAAGCCAGTGCCGCCGCTGCGTCAAGCGCAGAAACCTCTGGATTCTGTTTCAGATACTCTTCGACAATATGGCGATAAGACGGCAGATTCTCATGTTGCAGACGGGCATTGATATCCGCCATGAACCGTTGCTGACGGGCAACCTGAATCATATGATCATTGGGAATCACAACCTTTTCAATCTGCTGACGCGTATGGCGTTCAATGGTGTTCAGAATACGCGATTCACGAGGGGTAATAAACAGGATGGTCACGCCACTGCGACCAGCGCGGCCAGTACGGCCAATACGGTGAACGTAGGTTTCGCAGTCGTGGGGAACGTCGTAATTGATGACGTGTGTCACACGCTCAACATCGAGGCCGCGCGCAGCCACGTCGGTGGCAACCAGCACATCAATTGCGCCCTGACGAAACTGAGCAATAACGCGCTCACGCAGAGTCTGGGTGATGTCGCCATGGATAGCCATCGCACGATGCCCGTGCTGTTGTAACAGCTCAGCCACCTCTTCCGCGCTGGTTTTGGTGCGAACAAATACAATAACCCCCTGTGCTTCTTCCACAGCCAGCGTTCTCAGCAGAGCATCCGGTTTCTGGAATGGGGAGGCAAACAGAAAACGCTGTTCAATGGCTTTGACTGTCGCCGTTTCTGATTTGATTTGCACAGAAACAGGATCCGTCAGGTAGCTGTTGGCAATCTGGCGGATTCTTGAAGGCATGGTGGCAGAGAACAAGGCGATTTGCTTCTCGGCAGGCAGCTTGGAGAGGATCATTTCAACGTCTTCGATAAAGCCCATGCGCAGCATTTCATCGGCTTCGTCAATCACAAAGGTTTTCAGGCTGTCGAGCTTCAGAGTACCGCGATCGATGTGATCGAGGATTCGGCCAGGCGTTCCGACCACAATCTGAGCGCCTTCGCGCAACTGCTTCAACTGCCGGGCGTAATCCTGGCCGCCGCAGAGAATGGATACGGTGGTTCCACGCTGATGCACGCTTAAGGCTTCAAACTGTGAGGCCACCTGAATGGCCAGCTCGCGCGTTGGCGCAATAACCAGCACTTGAGTCGCCTTGGACTGGGGATTTAATTTATGCAAAACAGGCAGCGCAAAGGCAGCGGTTTTCCCGGTGCCGGTTTGTGCCTGAGCAATGACATCGCGACCGTCTAATAAATAAGGGATTGTTTGAGCCTGCACGGGAGAGGGTTTTTCAAACTTCATATCCGAGAGCGCTTTGAGTAAAACATCCGATAATTCCAGGTCTGCGAAGCATGTCAATTCTTGTGTCATATGGTTTCCAATAAGATAAAGCGTAACCCGAAAGGGGTTAAGTAATGTAAAATCTGCTCACTATAGTAACAAAAAAATGAGAGTGATGCACGAACTTTTGTGATTTATCTGAATTTTTTATTCGGCAGCAGAGTGCTCCCTTCTCCCTGTGTTCAGGGAGAAGGGCTGGGGATAAGGGTGAGGCTGACTGATAATTGGGAGCCATAAGTCTGCCCCGGTTTTCTTAAACCCGCATAAATAAAAAGCCGCTCGCCCTTCGATGCACGGGTTTATCTGAATGAAAGGCGCTACCCCTTTTCTCTGATCAGGACGTAATACCCGGCCTGATTCCCAGAGCCAGGGGCAATTGATCTGCGATGGCGGTGCCTATGCTCTTACTCACACGCTCAAACATGCTTTCCTTGTAGGTATAATCAGTCATTTTCTCAAGCCTGATAACATCACGCGCCAGTTGACCCGTGCTGGCAAACCCATCAATCAGACCACGTTCCTTCGCCTGAGTTCCCGTCCAGAACAGGCCCGAGAAAGTCTGGTCGTCCACCTTGAGGCGATCACCCCGCCCCAGCTTCACTTTAGCAATAAACTGCTGATGAATATCATCCAGCATAACCTGCAGCAACTGCTCCTGCGCCGGTTCTACCGGAGAAAACGGATCCAGAAAGCCCTTATTGACTCCGGCGGTCTGCAGACGCCGTGTGATACCCAGTTTTTGCAGGCTGTCGACAAAACCAAAGCCGTTGTATAAGACGCCGATGGATCCAACCAGACTGGATTCATTGGCATAGATATCATCGGCTGCGGCAGCAACGTAATAGGCCGCGGATGCGCAGATGTCGACGCATACAGCATGAACTTTAATCGCCGGATAGGTTTTACGATAATACTGCAGAGCATTATACATGTAATCTGCCTGAACCGGGCTGCCGCCAGGGCTGTTAATACGGATAATCAGCGCCTGCAGACCAGAGCTTTTATAGGCATTATCCAGGCTTTTAACAAAATTGTTTGCGCCCGCAGCCTGACTGTCGAAGATGGCGCCGCTCACGTCAATTAAGCCGATATGCTTCGCTTTTTTTGCATCCAGATCGCGGTCAGATAAGGTCATTGCCTTGAAAAAAATGAATATCAGCAATAAGATAAATAATATCCGGCTTACCCAGCGCCAGCGTCTTTTTCGTCTTTGCTCCTGCATAAAGTCAAAGACCAGCTGGTTTAACAGCGCCTGGGAGTCTTCTGGTGAAGTATTCATTGTTAAGGTTACTTGTATTTCACAAAGGTGCCCCCATTTTACGTCAGGTGGTCAGTAAATCAAATTGTATTTAATGTCATTAAACGAGGTCATGCCATGCGTATGGACAAGCTAACTTCAAAATTTCAAATGGCGCTTGCGGATGCACAATCCCTGGCACTGGGACGCGATAACAGCTTTATCGAACCCGAACACGTAATCAAGGCCCTGATTGATCAGCAGGGTGGAACGTGCCGCCCCTTGCTGACCAAGGCCGGCGTCAACATCACCCAGTTGCGCACGCTCCTGGATCAGGCTCTGGACAAACTGCCAACCGTTACTGGAACCGGAGGCGACGTTCACATATCCAATGCCCTGAATCGTTTGCTCAACCTGACAGACAAACTGGCACAGCAGCGCAAAGACGCCTTTATCTCCAGCGAGCTGTTCCTGCTGGCGGCCATCAGCGAAGAAGGCGGTATAAGCCAGCTGCTCAAAAAAGCCGGTGCCGATAAAAAGGCAATTGAAAAAGCGATAGACGACGTTCGCGGCGGAGAGAGCATCAACGATGCCAATGCCGAAGAACAGCGACAGGCTCTTGAAAAATACACCATCGATCTGACTGAGCGCGCCGAGCAGGGCAAACTGGATCCGGTGATTGGCCGTGACGATGAAATCCGCCGCACCATTCAGGTATTACAGCGCCGTACCAAAAACAATCCGGTTCTGATTGGAGAGCCTGGTGTTGGTAAAACCGCCATTGTCGAAGGACTGGCGCAACGTATCATAAACGGTGAAGTACCCGAAGGCCTGAAAAACAAGCGCCTGCTTTCTCTGGATATGGGTGCGTTAATTGCTGGCGCGAAATTCCGCGGTGAATTCGAGGAGCGATTGAAAGCGGTACTGAACGACCTGAGCAAGCAGGAAGGTCAGATCATCCTCTTTATTGATGAACTGCATACCATGGTTGGCGCCGGAAAGGCTGAAGGCGCGATGGATGCCGGTAACATGCTCAAACCGGCTCTTGCCCGTGGAGAACTTCACTGCATCGGCGCAACCACGCTGGATGAATACCGTCAGTACATTGAAAAAGACGCAGCTCTTGAGCGCCGTTTTCAAAAAGTACTGGTTGATGAACCAACAGTTGAAGACACCATTGCTATTCTGCGTGGCTTGAAAGAACGCTATGAAGTGCATCACGGGGTAGAAATCACTGATCCGGCCATCATTGCAGCTGCCACCCTCTCTCATCGCTATATCAGCGACAGACAGCTGCCCGATAAGGCCATTGATCTGATTGACGAGGCCGGCAGTCTGATTCGCATGGAAATTGACTCCAAACCCGAAAGTATGGACAGACTGGAAAGACGGCTGATTCAGCTCAAAATGGAACGCGAAGCCCTGAAAAAGGAAAGCGATGAAGCGTCGAAAAAACGCCTGCAGGATCTACAGCACAGCATCGAGGAACTGGAAAAAAACTACCACGATCTGGAAGAAATCTGGAAATCCGAAAAAGCCAGCCTCCAGGGGGCTACTCAAATCAAGGAATCTCTTGAACAGGCCAAAGCCGAGTTTGACACGGCCCGCCGTGCCGGCGATCTCGGACGCATGTCGGAACTGCAGTACGGCCGGATTCCCGAGCTGGAGAAACAGTTACTGCATGTCCTCGAAGCAGAAAGTCAGGACAACCGTCTGGTACGCAACAAGGTAACCGAGGAGGAAATTGCCGATGTCGTTTCAAAATGGACCGGCATTCCTGTTGCAAAAATGCTGGAAGGTGAAAAAGACAAACTGATGCACATGGAAGAAGAGCTGCACAAGCGTCTGATTGGTCAGAACGAAGCCGTGGACGTGGTCTCCAACGCAATTCGCCGTTCGCGTGCCGGTCTGTCTGATCCCAATCGCCCTATTGGTTCCTTCCTGTTTCTTGGCCCCACAGGCGTTGGTAAAACCGAACTATGTAAGGCTCTGGCATCGTTTATGTTTGACACCAGTGAGGCTATGATTCGTATCGACATGTCTGAATTTATGGAAAAACACTCCGTAGCCAGACTGATAGGTGCCCCTCCAGGCTATGTCGGTTATGAAGAAGGCGGATACCTGACCGAAGCCGTGCGCCGTAAGCCCTACTCCGTTATTCTGCTTGACGAAGTGGAAAAAGCCCACGCAGACGTGTTCAATATTCTGCTGCAGGTGATGGATGATGGACGACTTACCGATGGCCAGGGCCGTACCGTTGACTTCCGCAACACGGTCATCGTCATGACATCCAATCTGGGCTCACATTTGATTCAGGATATGGCGTCTAAAGTGACTTACGATCAGATGAAAGAAGCGGTGATGGGCATTGTTGCACAGCATTTCCGTCCGGAATTTATCAACCGCATCGATGATACGGTGGTATTCCACCCCCTGGATAAAGAGCAGATTGCTACTATCGCGGGCATTCAGATTGAATACCTGCAAAAACGTCTGCAACAGCAGGATATTGGCCTGATTGTGGAGCCCGAAGCACTGTCGCATCTGGGAGAAGCCGGTTTTGATCCCGTGTATGGAGCAAGGCCTTTGAAACGGGTGATTCAGCAGCAGCTGGAAAATCCTCTGGCTCAGGCATTGCTGACAGGAAAATTCAAATCAGGCGATACGATTGATGTAACCTTTAAGGATGGAGAACTGAAGTTCAGCTAAACAGGCTCCCTAATGTGCAGCAGTTTGGGCCTTGGCCCAATGGCACTACCTTAAGGATAAAATCCTATCCTCCAACGTCCCGCGACTTGTTCGCGGGATCCAGAAATCTACGCACAGAGCAAGATTCATGGATCCCGCGAACAAGTCGCGGGACGTAGGATTGGTAAATTTTTATCCAAAATTACTTAAGGTAGTGCCATTAGGCCTTGACTCAACCCAGTAGTTTAATAAGGTTTCACGATCACAGTCGTTCCGACATCCATAAAGTCTTCATTCAGCCATTTAGCAGCACTGGGCAATACCCGTACGCAACCATGACTGGCGTTGTAGTTGGGCACTTCGTAAGCCGCGTGAATGGAGTATCCGCCTGAAAAGTGCATGCAGTACGGCATTTTCGCACCGCCGCCCGTTTCGATTGGGTAAATGCTCGATGTACAGTCAGGGCCTTTTTTCGAGTAGACGCGGAAGGTACCGGTTACGGTTCGGCAAGGGCGACCTACGTCCTCACAGAAATCCTTACCACCTGATGCGCTACCGGTTTTTACCCGGTTGCCTTGAGCATCATAAGCTGCCCAGGCTGTAGCTTTCGGATCAAACACAAACACTTTGCGACCGGTCGCTTCGCGCTGCGCTGGGAAATAATTACTCCCTTTGTTATCCGAGCTCATGCTTGCCGTGTAATGTGTATAACCGGCATCGTCCACAACAGCCACTGAACGATCCATTGACGCGCAAGCGGCCGTCAACAGGCAAAGCGGTCCGACTATCAGTTGCTTTTTCATGACATTTTCTCCCTGTTTTTCTTTAGTATCGGGAGAATTGGGAATAGGTTTAGCCTTTTTGATAAATATTTTTAACTTTCTGTTTTTTTTATGCGCTTTATGATTAGCTCAGGGAGCATCGCAAGAACCGCCAGGCGCAGCTGCTCATCGCTGCATTCAAAGCATCCCCCCATGGCCGGCATGGCTCCGATACCCTCCTGGCTGTGTTGCAGCAGAGTGTCCAGCCCCTGTTTCATCCTTGGCTCCCAATCGCTCAACTGACCAATTTTAGGCGCACCAAGTTCGATTTTTGGATTGGAAGCGTGGCAATTGGCACAAAATAACTGCACAATCTGCATCCCTTCATCCGATTTGCCACGAATGCTGTCTAATATTTGCTGGGGATTATGGCTGGCAGCATGGGATATTGTCGCCAGACCGATACCTGAAAGCAGGAGTAATTGCTTAAACATGAATACCCCGAAAAAAAAGATGACATTTTATTTACACTGTGATATAGCTAGACATAACTTGTTAACCACAGGGCGGGACGATAATGAGTGAAGTCGAAGAGCGTATGATAATCGAAGTCAGGCGTAAACGGCAACAAACAAGACGTCAATCGCCAGCGCCAGAACAACAATCATTTAATCCTGAACAGTTTGGCTTGAATTTAAAATCGCTTGCCGCATTGAAAAAAGCCGTTTTGGAAGCCCCCTCACTGGACCTGCTGCGCATTGAGCAATTCAGACAGGAGATTGCCTCCGGTTCCTATCAGATATCCAGTGCTGGCATAGCAGCAAAAATTCTGGCCTAGACTGGACACAGGCAAAGGATTATCTATCCTGCCATCCACAATCCAGATACGCCATCCCAATCCAGGCTCACGTCTATTAAAAATATTCTTAACCAGACGACCATCCCCTGGAAACTGCAAAATGAATATTTTTTTAATTTTCCCTTAAGGCTTGACTGTTACAATAATTCCCTTTTAACAAACACCATGGAATTGTTATGGCTTCAAGTTCACACGGCACCCAGCAACAGATATATCGGGAAATAGTTAAGAGGCAGGTAATTGGGCATCTGGAAAGCCTTGCAAACGAACTGGTTTATCCAGAAGAAAAAGAAATGATTGATCTTATTAGTCGGTATAAAGCAGATGACCAGAAGACGCCAGAGGAATTGCTTGAATTACTTGACGCAATTTTTTACCGGCCTCGAGTGAAGCTTTCCCAGATAAAAACCAAAATCCAGGATACAATTCGCACTGCGGAAAACACTCTGGCAGCCGAAAAAGCCGCCCCTGGTAGCTCCATTGTACCTGGCTGTCTGGTGCGATTGCCTGATGAACCAAAATCCAATTGTTCTTTTCTTTTTAATCCTGATAAAGATGCAATCATCCAGCAGCTGGGCAGCCAGTTCCTTGCAGGAAATTATCAGCATGAGAGGACATTTATTGACATAGCCCGCGCCTACAGATCCCAGACAGAAACGGCTGTTTCGCAGTTATGCGATGAAAGCATGCGGCTCATAGCCCAACGCAACTCCTCATCTGCCATGGTTTTGCGCGCGCTCTTATATCAACAGGCCCTGGGTGGCGAACAAAACTACCCTGCCGCTATTGCGCTTTTAGAAAAGGCTATAACACTCGAAAACACAAACGCCATGACACTCAGGGCTCTAATGCATAAACGCGCTCAAGGAGGCCTGCAGGACTATCCCGCGGCTATTGCTCTGTTAGAGCGGGCGATCGCTCTCGGAAACACAAACGCCATGACACTCAGGGCTGATATGCATAAACGCGCTCCAGGAGGCCTACGGAACTATCCCGCAGCTATTGATCTGTTAGAGCGGGCCATTGCACTCAAAAATGCAGACGCGATGACTCTCAGGGCTCATATGCATACACACACTCGAGATGGCTCACGGAACTATGCCGCAGCTATTACTCTGTTAGAGCAGGCCATAGCACTCGGAGATGCAAACGCCATGAATATCAGGGCTGTGATGCATTTTGTTGCCCGGGGTGGCGAACGCAACTATCCAGCCGCGATTGTCCTTTATGAGCGGGCCATAACACTCGGACATAAAGGAGCCATGTTTAATCGGGCTTTGATGCATACAAGAGCCGAAGGTGGCGAACGCAACTATCCCGCCGCGATTGCCCTTTATGAGCGGGCCATAACGCTCGGACATAAAGGAGCAATGATATTCAGGGCTTCTATGCACAAACACGGTCAGGGTGGTAACAGAGATCTGGCAGCAGCAATCCGCCTGTATCAGCTTGCTGAACAGAATGGCAGTGTTGTGGCTAAGGCAAAACTTCATAAGCTGATCGCTGACAACGGGCACGACATCGCAACACCTCCTCATGTTGAGGTTGTCGATCCACGCGAACGCGATACAGCGTTTATCAACCAGCTGTTTTATGATTTAACTGGCAATACCTGCAACTCCATCTCTGGGGACAGGAGAAGTTTCAACATTGAAATAGCAATACCAAGGGCCAGGCTGGCTGAACTAACGTCCCAGCTAGTGCTTTCAGGCGCTACACTGCAAGGTAAAGGGCCTGTAACAGGTGATACAAAAATCATATGTATTTCCAATATTGGTTACGACCAGCTGGTATCACTGACTCAGCCTGTCAGTTTGTTGACACCAAATCGTCCGCATGCGCCGCTCAGCGCCACAAAATCGATGGCTGCCTCCAGTACACCCGATCAAGAAACAGCCGACAGTTTATCAAATAACCTGCTGGTGCATTCAATATTTCGTCCCGAGGCTGAAAAAGCGTCAAGGCCGGAGCGTGAAAAGCATCACGACTGCTCCAGCGCCGATTCACCACATTATCCTATGTAGGGAAATAATCAAAATGATCAGGGGCTGCTGGCCAGGGCTGCCCATCTTAATTTGAACTGAAGTTAATCAGTTGAGACGCTCTGCTCCCTTCTCCCTTGAGGGAGAAGGGCTGGGGATGAGGGTGGTGGGTGTGGTACAGTCTCGAGTAAATTAAGAATGCCGTCCATCACTCCCTGTATATTTTTAAAAACCTCATGGTTCCATATTCGCAAAACTCGATATCCACAGCTTTCCAAATATTTGGTTCGTAGCAAAACATAGTCTCTCCAGCTTTCAGCTCCACAAATTGAACCAGAGAGCACAACAAACAAAATTTCGGACAGTGGATATAATTTAGACCGCTCAATACGTGGATCATTTAACACGCCAAAATGAGACTCAAATGAGCTGGAAACATCCTTATTCACTTTGCTGTATCCATCGATTAGTTAATAAAAATAGACGGATAAACCAATCAAGTACCGTATTTCAATGTATTTATTCAGGCCGTGCCACCCCCACTACCCTCATCCCCAGCCCTTCTCCCTCAAGGGAGAAGGGAGCAGATCGTGCCAACTGATTAACTTCAGCTCAAATTAAGATGGGACAGCCCTGGGCTGCCGGCAACTCAACGCCCCTTCCCTCGAACGCGGAATCACCCAAATAGAATGATTGGGTCGTCCCCACACAGATGGGGACAACAATAAACTCAGACTTCCTTAGAAGAGTTCAGCATCCAGCGCGCTTTCTCATGTGCGGCGATTCGCTCACCCAGCAAGGTCACAGTGCCTTCATCATTGTGTTCCTGTGCCAGCTTTAAAGACACATTCAAATCCTTCACCAGTGTTCCATGATCATCCGCCAGCTCGCTGACCATCTGGTTAGCCGTACAGCTGGAGTCACCATCCTTAATGCGCTTCATCTGATCAAACTGTTTAAAGGTTGCTGGAGCACGTCCCCCGATAATCAGTATTCGTTCGGCTATGTCGTCAACCGCCTGGGCGAGCTCTGTGTATTGCGTTTCGAATAAGCTGTGCAGCGATTTAAACTGGGAGCCTTTGACATGCCAGTGGTAGTTTTGGGTTTTTAAATACAGCGCGTAGGTATCAGCCAGTAGAATCGATAATTTATTGAATACATCGCTCATGGTGTCTCTCCTTGATAATCATCTGGTTTAATCATAGTCGATAAAACAAAATTTCGTTATTTTTTGCGCGCCAAAACAAGCGTACGTCGCAGCAATTGGGTGTATATGGGTTGATTTTTTGCCATTTGCGTTACCATGGTCGCCGTCAGGCAGCTGACCATCAATGGCAGGATTAAATTGTAATTGCGGGTCATTTCAACCACCAGCACAATGCCGGTTAAAGGGGAACGAATAGCCGCTGAAAACAAGGCGCCCATGCCGGCAACAGCAAACATGGTGGGCTCGATACCCAGCCAGGGTGCCACATCGTTCACAAAGTAAAAGCACACCATCCCAAGCAAGGTACCCAGAGCCAGCATGGGTGCGAAAATACCGCCAGGCACCCCCGTCGCGTAACACAGCATGGTCACCACAAATCGAAACAGCAGAACGGCACTCAACTCGGTCAGCGCTGGCGGCAACGCCAGAAACTTCTCAATAATCTCATAACCGCCACCCACCAGATATGGATTGTAGTAGGCAAGAATCCCAACCAGTGCCCCGATGGCCAGTACATACAACACGCGCTCACGCAGGCTGAATCGATCCGTTATCTGCAGCCAGAAAACCAGCGTCTGATTAAAAAGCAGACCCGCCGCCCCCACCACCAGACCAAAAAGGAAAAAAAACCACAGAGACTCTACGCCCGGCTCATTAAATACCGCCAGAGGAATAGCCGGTGCCGATCCAATTAACAGGTAGGTTGTGATGGTGGCCATCACGCAGCAGATGGCCACCATTTTAAAATTGGTGAAACTGAAATTGAACTCATTGCGCATTTCCTCAATCACAAACAGTACACCAGCCAGCGGCGCATTAAACGCTGTAGCGAGACCCGCCGCGGCTCCCGCCGCAATCAGGGTATCGCGACGACGACGCTTCAGTGGAAAAAACTCAGCCAGCATCCCGCCCAGATTAGCCCCCATCTGAATGGTCGGCCCTTCCCGCCCGGCTACCATTTTAGCACTGAGCGCCAGTACGCCGCCGAAGAACTTGACGGGCAGTAAACGGCGCCAATACAGGGTGCGTTTGTGCAATAACACCCCTTCAATTTCCTGAACACCGCTGCCGGCAGCCTCAGGTGCCAGATAACGCACCATCAGCCAGGCCAGCAGGACCATGCTCATCGACAGTGCAGTCGCCACCAGAGCGCCGACGTGATGCAGGGCTGCAAGCTGAACAAGCTGACTGATACCCTTATTGACCCAGGCAATCACCAGCTGAAAGCAGGAACCGGCAAGTCCAGTCAACAATCCCAGTACAATAGACAACCCGTAAATCAGCAATAATCTTTCACGCATCGTCAGAACACTCCCTGTTCCTGTCAGGATGGCAAGGCTGCCATCAGATTATCAATGATTCTCTGTCCGGCCTGTCTGGACAGAGATAAAATGGTCTCAGGATGAAACTGCACCGCAGAAACGGGCAGGGTCCTGTGTGAAACGGCCATGATAATGCCATCCTCACTCCGCGCCGTCACCTGCAGTGACGCTGGAAAATCCTTTTCCCTGGCAAACAGTGAGTGATAACGCCCTGCTGTAAACTGCTCACCCAGTCCATCAAACAATGGTGCGTGATTTTGCACATGAATCGTGGACGCTTTGCCGTGCATGGGGTAAGGCAGCACGTCAAGGCTGCCGCCGAAATATTCAACCATGCCCTGCAGGCCGAGACAGACCCCAAACAGTGGGATATTCCGCTGTAAGACCGAGTCTATTGTCGCAGACAGATTGAAATCCTTTGGCCGGCCGGGGCCGGGCGATAAAACCACCAGATCGTAATGCTCTTTTTCAAGGCGGGCGATGGCATGCTCACTGCGGATGGTATGCACGGTAGCGCCTGTCTGCCGCAGGTAGTTTGCCAGGGTATGCACGAAGGAGTCCTGATGATCAACCAGCAAAACCATTTTTTCCTTACCAGGCTGCCTGCGTTCGACAGATTGGCCGCTAAGGTCAGCTTTCGGTTGCAACAGCTCAATAAATGCCGAGGCCTTCAACCGTGTTTCTGCTTCTTCGGCTTCGGGGACAGAGTCGTATAACAGAGTCGCTCCAACACGAATTTCGGCAATGCCTTCCTGTATGCGCATGGTTCGCAGCACAAGACCCGTATTCAAATGGCCGTTAAAACCGAACCAGCCCACAGCACCGGCATACCATCGGCGCGGCGATTTTTCGTGTTTTTCGATGAAATTCATTGCCCACAGCTTCGGCGCGCCTGTCACGGTGACTACCCACATATGCGTAAGAAAGGCATCCACAGCATCAAATTCAGGGCGCAGAGTACCCTGAACATGGTCAACGGTGTGAATTAAACGCGAGTATATTTCAATTTGCCGCCGTCCAACGACCGTGACGCTGCCTGCCTCACAAATCCGGGATTTATCATTTCTGTCTACATCCGTGCACATGGTCAGCTCCGACGCTTCCTTTTCGGAATCGAGCAGTATCTGAATATTCTGAGCGTCTTCGATGGCATCGACACCGCGTTTGATGGTACCGGAAATTGGGCAGCTTTCTACCACGTTGCCCTGTACTTTCACATACATTTCAGGCGATGCACCGACCAGATATTCGCCCTCACCCAGATTAATAAAAAAGCCATAAGGAGAAGGATTTTTCTCGCGCATCATGCGAAACATGGCTGAAGGCGGTTGCGGACAATGAGCATAGAATGTCTGACTGGGTACCACTTCAAACAAATCTCCGCAGGCAAAGCGCTCTTTAGCCGTATTGACAAGGGCTGCATACTCGCCCTCTTCGTGATCGCAGAATTTTTCGGGCCTCTGCGTTGGCGTGTAGGCCCTCCATTCACCTTCGCGCGGCAGCGACTGCGTGCTGCGCCCCTGAAACTGAAAGTTGTAACGACGAACAAAGGCTTCCTCTTTGCGATGATTGACGATGTAGATTTCATCTGGCAGATACAGCACCATGTCGCGTTGACTGGTATCGCGCTCCTTGCAGCGCGCCAGCTTTTCAAACTGAAAAATAAGATCGTAGCCGAAGGAACCGTACAGCCCAAGATAAGGTTCGTCAGGCGATTTAAACAAGGCCAGCAGCATTCGAATGACAGTAAACACCGAGGGTTGATGGCTGCGCTCTTCTTCCGTGAAAATCTGATCAGATGCGTTAACACCCAGGCAACAGTGCTGAGCATCCTCTGACAGAATCGTGAGCTTATCCGATGCCTCCAAAGCCGGGCGGATGATAGCCAGTAACTCCTCACCGCGTTGATTCAGCGCCTGCAGGCTGATGTCGTCATGGCGGCAGACCACGGCCAGCGGAGGGTTGTAAAAGCCGATATCCCAACAGGTGTAACGCCCAGGGTATTCAAAACTCGATGCAAACAAGGCTCCTCGATGGGAGTCCAGTTTGTCCAGTAAGGGCTCGATGGCGTTTTCATAGGTCAGTGCCAGCTGTTCGAATTCAACGTGCACGCCCCCTTCGGTTTTCACTTGTTGCAACATAACAGCTCTCTAAGTCAGGTAAAAAATGATGAATTCATTCTATATGGGATATGTGAGCGGCGCCAGCGCTAAACGAGTCGCCAGTCGTTTGCCCGGGCTTTACTTTAGCTGCTTCTCAGCGTGGGTTATCTTGCTGTTTTTGTGTATAATCGCCTTCTTTCAACTGCGAGACTGCTCATGACCATCAGCGCACACGAATTGCATGCCATTGCTCAACTGGCCTATCTCGAATCCGGCCCGGACGATATGGCTGCCCTGACCCACGAAATTGGTTCCATTATGGATTTTGTCGACCAGTTGCAAAACGTCGACACTCAGGGTGTCATGCCCTTGCTGCACCCTATGCATCTTCATCAGCGTCTGCGCCCTGACGAGCTCAGCGACGAAGAAGACTGCCTGCAGCAGCTGGCCGCCATTGCGCCGGATTTTGATGAGGGCCTGTACTGGGTGCCTCAGGTTATGGAAACAGGGAACTGATATGCTGCCGACCTTACGTGAACTGACTCATGCCTTGCAGCAAAAACAACTGTCCAGCGTTGAGCTGACGCAGCATTATCTCGCACGCATCCAGAAACACAGCGTCCTGAACGCGTTTATCAGCCTGGACGAAGAGCATGCACTGGCTCAGGCCAGCCTGGCCGATCAAAGGATTCTCAAAGGAGAAGCCCGCGCATTGACCGGCGTGCCAATGGCTCACAAGGATTTATTCTGCACGGAACGCATGCCCACGACCTGCGCGTCAAAAATGCTGGCCGGCTTTACGTCCCCTTTTCAGGCAACGGTGGTTGAACGTCTCGCTCAAGAGGGCGCGATAACGCTTGGCAAAACCAACATGGACGAATTTGCAATGGGATCAAGTAACGAAAACAGTTATTTTGGTCCTGTGAAAAACCCATGGGATCTGACGCGCGTGCCGGGTGGTTCATCGGGCGGCTCGGCGGCGGCTGTCGCCGCCGGACTGATTCCCTTTGCTACCGGCTCGGACACCGGCGGTTCGGTTCGACAGCCGGCGGCTTTCTGCGGTATTTCCGGAATCAAGCCCACCTATGGTCTGCTGTCACGCTTTGGCATGGTGGCTTATGCGTCCAGCCTTGATCAGGCAGGTCCGCTGGCCCGCAGTGCGGATGATTTGGCTCTGATTCTGCAAAGCATGGCAGGATTTGATCCCCGCGATTCCACTTCGATTGATCAGCCTGTACCCGATTATTCCGCCAGCCTGAACCAATCCCTGAAAGGATTACGCATCGGCCTGCCCTCCTGCTTTTTTGATGACGACGTTGATCCGGCCATACAACAGCTTATTCAGGCGGCAGTTGACAGTCTGGTTCAGGCAGGTGCGGTCCTTGTTAATATGGATTTGTCTCTGCAACGCCTCTGGGTACCCTGTTATTACGTGATAGCCTGTGCGGAGGCCTCATCGAATTTATCACGTTACGATGGCCTGCGCTTTGGTTACCGCAGCAAACGTCAGGACTCCATCAAAACACTGATCACCGCATCGCGCTCTGAAGCGTTTGGCGCCGAGGTCAAGCGTCGTATTTTGACGGGTACGCATGTACTGTCGTCTGGCTACTACGATGCTTATTACGTTCAGGCACTTAAAATACGGCGGTTAATTCAGGAGGAACTGCTTGCAGCCTTTAATCAGGTGGATGTTATTCTGGGTCCCACCACCCCCACAACGGCGTTTCGAATCGGCGAGCCCCTGAACAATCCCGTACAGGCTTACCTGGCTGATGTGTTCACGGTTGCAGCCAATCTGGCTGGCCTGCCCGCGCTGTCCATCCCAGCAGGCTTCAGCGAAGGACTGCCTGTCGGCATGCAGTTAATGGGTAAGCCATTTTCTGAAGCCCGTCTGCTTAATGTGGCGCATCAGTATCAACAACTCACTAACTGGCATCAGGCCAGACCAGACGAGGTTTAAATCATGGCATGGGATACCGTAATTGGTCTTGAGGTTCACGCTCAGCTGAGCACCCGATCAAAATTATTTTCCGCCGCATCCACTGAATTTGGCAGAGCGCCCAATTCGCACACCTCCTACATTGACGCCGGTTTTCCAGGAACCCTGCCGGTTTTAAACCGGGAGGCAGTACGCATGGCGATTCAGTTTGGTCTGGCCATTCAGGCCGGGATAAACAGCGATTCTTATTTTGAGCGTAAAAATTATTTTTACCCGGATCTACCCAAAGGCTATCAAATCAGCCAGTTCCAGCGCCCAATTGTCGGTAAGGGCGAGCTCAGTTTTGATATGCCGTCGGGTCAGCGCAAAACAGTCAGCATCGTGCGTGCGCACCTCGAGGAGGATGCGGGTAAATCATTGCACGATCAGCGCATGGGCATGACCGGGGTGGATCTCAACCGCGCGGGAACGCCTTTGCTGGAGATTGTCACAGCTCCCTGCCTGTATTCAGCCGATGAAGTGATTCACTATCTTCGGGAGTTGCGGCAGTTGCTGCGCTTTCTGGGCATCTGTGACGGCAATATGCAGGAAGGTTCGTTTCGCTGCGATGTGAATATTTCTCTGAAACCTGCCGGTTCCAGCACACTTGGGGTGCGCACAGAGTTGAAAAATCTCAATTCATTTCGTTTTATAGAGAAAGCCATCGCCTTTGAGCAGGCGCGACACCAGGATATCCTCGAACAAAACCGTCAGCCTGTTCAGGAAACGCGGCTGTTTTGCACCGTCACCGAAACCACTCAAAGCATGCGCAGCAAAGAGAATGAACACGATTATCGTTATTTTCCTGATCCGGATCTGTTACCCATAGCCATATCCGCTGAAGACATTGCCAGAGTAAGGGCCAGCATGCCCCCGCTTCCCGCTGAAATCAGAAGCAGCCTGTGCGAAGACACCCGCCTGCTGGACGATGATGTCCTGTTCCTTCTATCAGAGCCCGCTGTGTATCATTTTTTCCTTAAGGTTCAGGCGCACAGCCAGGCTGATAATAAGACCATTGTTAACTGGATGAAAGGCCTGTACACCGCGGCTCTGAATGAGTCTGGTTTGAGCTTTGAAGCCGCACCACTGCCAGCTGAGCTGCTCGGTTCGCTGCTCAATCATGTGCACAGCAAAACCCTGTCTAACGCCAGTGCGAAACAGATTTTCACCCGACTCTGGGCAGGCGAGCGCAATCTCGATGAGCTGGTCAATCAGGAAAATGCCGGCAAAATTCAGGATTCCGATCAACTGTCAGCCCTGATTCAGTCCTTGATCCAACAGTATCCGCAGCAGGCCGAAGAGTACCGACAGGGTAAAGAGAAACTGCTGGCGTTTTTTGTTGGTCAGGTTATGAAGGCCAGCAAGGGACAGGCAAACCCGGAAGTGCTCAGCGAGCTTCTGAAACAGGCTCTGATATAAAACTCTTCAGCCCAATCACGGCTCGTGAGCATACCGAGCCGTGATCGTCAGGGAGCGGAAACCCTACCCTCCCGCCAGCAAAACCATCCGCCATATACCTGCCTGAAACTTCCCCTCCCTCATGGTCGCGGTTGGGATCGGGCAATGCACCTGAGAACAACAATATAACAGACAGCTCACAGACTATATTGAAATAGCATCAGAAAGACTATATATTATACATAAGGCTCATTTTTTCAACTGAGGCAAGTATGAGCAGCAGTAGCACAGAATTAAAGCGCCTGACTTCAACTGATGTAAATATCGCTTTTGATGCGTTATTTGGTACTCAATTGCCTGACATTAATTTTGAAAACCAAGGAATAGATGTAGCCATCGCCACAGTGGACAATGTTTCCAGATTTGTTTATCGGACTCAAAAATATCCTGGATTTTTATTACAATACTGGGCTAAACAATCAGGTGAAGATAAACTGATTATAGTTACCTCTCCTTATGCTGACCTCTCTGTATCCCAAAAGGGAACATTTGCCTATTTGCTTAATGAAGAGGACATCAAATCAATCTTAGCCTCTCAGCAAACCCTTCATCCCACCAAAACCATCCATTTAATCGCACCAAGAATCGAGGCTTCTATCAGGGAGGATCATATTGTTATCGACTATTCCATATCCCCTCCAAACCAAGTGGATGAGGATGGATTTACTTTATTATCTAATAATAAAAAATCACGACTCATCATTGACAGTAAATCATACCCTCCTCTGTTTGTACCATACCCAGACATAGAACGCCTGTGTTTAGGCAATCAATCACTGACAAACTCGACAGATTGTGGGCTACATGTTATCCACACCGTTCCCAGACTGATAAGCCTGATTGAAAATAATCAAGAGATAACGCCCGATGCCTTGCCAGCATCCGCATTAATACCGGAAATTACAATAGATAGATTAAGAGAATTGCAGGCAGGTTACCAAAGGCGCGTAGAAAACAACGAAAATCATCGATATACGACGCTTGGGATATTTAAAGGCGGAGTCAGGCCGTCAGTTAAATTATCTGCAGTGAATAAATTAATTAAAAATATACAGGAAAATCAGGATGATGTGCTCAAAGAGCTGGATGCTAGAGAGAGAGAAGCCGTAAAACAAGGCACATTATCAAAAATCGTTAACCGATATCTGAGTCATCGACCAGCCCCCTATTCCGCCCAGCCAGTCCAACCATAGTCACGGTTCGGAAATCTTGCCCCTCTGTATTGGACGATTTTTTAATCTTTATATTATTTGTCCTCTCAGTACACCACTTATCCTCCCCGCGCAGGCGGGGACTTCCAGTTAGCCTTAAGTTTTGCTTGACAGTCTAAGACCCCTACGTACCGCGGCTTGTCCGCGGTACGTAGGCAGTGCGAAAAGTAAAGAAAAACTTAAGGCTAATTGGAAGGGCGGGGATCCATGGTTAAATCAGGCACGAAACCAGCTCCACGATAGTTTCCCGCCTGCGCGGGAACGACAGACCAGCGTTTTGTTCAGTACAGAGTATTGCTCAATGCCCACCGGAAGCGCTTAATGTTTATTTAATAATCTCTTGATACAATTCATCCCTAATGCCAACCATTGCAATCCGCCAAAGAGGATCATCATGCCATTAACCATTCCGCGCCCAGGTCGTTCCATGCAACCCTTTTTTGAAGAAGTACAAAATCGACTGTCTGATTATTATGGCTTTCGCCTGTTTTCGTCTGAGCTTGAACCTCGAGCGAATAAAGACATCGTGAGAGCTATCGTAAACGATATGAGCAGGGGTGTTTTAACCGATATATCCTCCGTGCTTCAACGGCTTCGTCAGGCCCCCTTGAATGCCGACCCCACTATCCAGAGATATACCGGCGAGATAATAAACGGGTTAAGGACTTATTTACTCCGGACTGACAGGCATGGAAAAAATGTCCTGATGCTTGCTGCTCCAGAATATTATCATGAGCCTGGCGCCGTTCATCAGATTCTTGCCGCGATGGAAAACCTGGATCCCGAAGACCGGTATGCCATTCTAAATCACGCATCTGGTGGCGGCGAAAATGCCCTGATGCTTGCAGCAATCCATCCACCCACGGCCGAAGCGATTCTTACTTCCATGACCAACTTGAGTCCCGAGCAGCAATTTGAGATTCTAAGGCGAACCACTATGGAGTTGAATATCAGCGCAATGATGATTGCCGCTAGACGAAGGGCTGCGCACCTTATCCCTTTTATAACAGCCATGCAGAATTTGAGCCTTGAGCAAAAATTTGCTTTATTATCTCAATCCAGCAATTATGAAAACATTCTGATGATCGCCGTGGCAAATAGTCCTGAGGCCGTAGCCCTGATTCTGGCAGCCATGCAGGATTTAAGTCCCGATCAAAAACAGGATTTAAGTCGCGATCTAAAATATGCCTTATTATCTCAAAACAGTTTTTTTGGTAAAAATGCTCTGATAATCGCAGCGGAAAATAATCCTGAGGCCGTAGCCCCGATTCTGGCAGCCATGCAGGATTTAAGCCCCGATCAAAACGATGCGATCATATCCCAGATCTACAGAAGTCGAATTAACGGCCACCCAGAGAATGTTCTGCTGACTGTCTCCGAAAACAGCCCGGCACAGGTGCCTGTAATTCTTAACATCATGCGTGATTTCAGCCCAGAACAAAAGCTGACTGTTTTACGTGAGATTAATTGGGAAGGCTTTAATGCCCTGATGATTGCCATATTCTCAAACCCAGAAAACGCGGCCCCAATTCTTGAGACCATGGAAGATTTAAACTCTGACCAAAAATATGCTGTCTTATCTCAGCAATCCGTCAGAGGTAACAATGCCCTGATGATTGCCGTGCTTTACCGTCCTGAGACGATAGCCCCGCTTCTTGCGGCCATGCAGAATTTAAGTCCCGAGCAGAAATATGAGATTTTAAGGCAGACTTCAAACAAGGGTAACAATCCCCTGATGATGGCTGCGCGCTCCCACCCAGATGCCGTTGCCCCGCTTCTTGCGGTCATGCAGGATTTAAGTCCCGATCAGAAATATGAGATTTTAAGGCAGACTTCAAACATTGGTAACAATGCCCTGATGCTGGCTGCGCGCTCCCACCCAGATGCCGTTGCACAGCTTCTTGCGGTCATGCAGGCTTTAAGCCCTGCGCAAAAGCAGACAATCATGCTTACAGAAAACGAGACGGACGAAAATGCACTGGAAATTGCGCGTGCTCATCAAAACACACAGCAACGTGGAGCTCACTCTGCCTTTGAATTGATTGCCAGGTTCATGGAAGAAATGTACACAGAGCCTGCTGAAGCCGTTGACTTGTATGACGCGCCTCCCAAGGCAGGACAGGCCTCCGTACCCGCTGCTGGAACTCCTCAACGGAGCCCTGCATCTTCATCCTCATCTTCATCTCCCGCTGCATTAGGTCTTTTCAGCCAGGGTGCCCGCTCCTTCCATTCAGAGCAGTCGGATATACAAAGGCTTACCGGGCTGGATGGGTGGCGTATTGCTGGCGATAGTCTGACGCTGTCACTGCCCCGCGAAAATATGATGGAACTTCTTGGACGCTTACTTCAATTTGAAGGCTTAGAATTTTCATACAAAGATGATAAGGAAACGGGGTGCACCATTTCGGTTAAGATAGACAGCGTTTCTCAACTCGACCTTAGACCCGAAAATCAGCGTCACCCTGCGCCAGTCCCAACAGACAGAGCTTCTCAGTCGACAAATTCAACCTCAACCAGACCCGAACAGGAGAAGGCAGACGACGAGGAGCCAGACGCGGGATATAAGCACCAGTAATCGCAATATCGTCCCCGCGACCCGGGGGCTTCCAGTCCCGGATTACGCTGACGCTAATCCGGACTACGCGTCTACCCGGAAATCTATCAAGGGTCTATCCCGAATTATAAGGACAGAGATGAGGATGCTTCCGATTCTGGCTCTACTGCACTACTCCCCTGATCCAAAGCCCTTGATACCTGCAACAACAGCTCTGCCTTAAATCGTTCGATCCCTCCCCAGGCGCGACAGTTAACCGCAGCATTCGGAACGGCTTTCAGAACCCAATCCAACGCTGTTAAAGCAAGCTTGCGGTTTTGATTATCGAGGAGGTTGTCGCCCTTTGATTTAATGGCGAAGTTCAGTGTATCTGCAAAGTACGCAGGAAGTCGGTCAGCCATGTTCAGGGAGACAACGTAGGCTCCCAGGAGGGCGAATTGATAATATGTACTCAAGTACGATTTGATACTCGCTATCATAAGCTCAATCTCGGTCTCGGGGGTCAATACGGTTTCGGGAGCAATGATGGCGGTCATCAACGCGAGTGCGTCCGGATCGGGTCTGGTTGCGGCCAGGCTGGCGACAAGCTGTTTCTTGTCCATTGCCCCTGCTTCATCACGATCTTTACGCAGTACAGGAACCCACGCATCACAGGCAGCCTCAACCAGCTGTTCACATTTTTCCAGCAGAGGCGGAATGGACTTGATAAACTGAATATAAAGCTCACATTGCCGCTCATGATCTGGCATGCGGCTTTCTGTCTGAGTAATCAACGTGTCAAGATCAGGTAAATAGGTAGGGTTGTCCTTGATATACGAATAGCCCTCTTTAACTCGCCCTGAATTTAAGTAACTCTGATAAGCCGTACAGGTTGAAATAATCGTGCGAAAATCAAGAGCGTCTTTGTTTTCAACCTTGAGCAGGCGCAGCAGAAGGTTTTGGAGGGCGCTGTTATCCTCGGCCCTTCCCCATAAGGGTTTTATCAATTTGCCACTGTAGTTGTTGTCAATCCGCAGCAAGCGGTAAATAATGCTTCCCAGGATAATCTGCTGGGCGCGATTTTCCCATTCCCTGCTGTCTATCACTTTAGTGTTCAAGGTCTCTTCCGTCGTTTGTTTGATACAGGCAATCTGCGCCAGCCTGGTTGAATCGGGTTTTTTGGATGAAAAAAAACCCAGCTTAGACCGGACGGCTGTTTCGTATTCGGTTTTAAGATCGTTGATTTTGGGAATTTTTTTGGCTGCGTTTTCTTTTTGCCCGAGAATGCCAATACACAAATCATCCAGTGACGGGGGGACGAAGCGCTTGCTGAACGATGCAAAATAAGTATCCAGTTCCTCCGTTGCTTTAACCAAATACTCCATTTCCAATGGCTGATAGGGCATCACAATCTCCTTATAAAACGCCTGCATGACTTCCTGTTACACACACCACCCTCCAGGGGTCATCACGGATCTGCTCGCTCAAAATATCCAGAAACGCTTTGTCAGTCAAATGTGCTATTCTTTTTTATAGCAACATGTTAAACAATTTGCAATGCCATTTGCCGCTGCCAGGCTCAGCCTATGGTAGCGCATCCATTAACTGCTGATGTATTCCGTCAAACCCGCGGTTACTCATCACAAGAATGGCATCACCGGCTTTGGCCTCCTGACACAGCGCGTTGACAATAGCGCCTGTATCCGGGAACAGAGTCCAGGGACAGGTCCAGTGCATGGCTGTTTCGCTCAGGTCAAACTGCTGTGGGCTTAGTATAAATGCCGCATCCACGTTGGCCAGCGCGCTTGCCATGCTGTCTTTGTGAACGCCGGATCGCATGGTATAAGAAGCAAACTCGAGCACTACAAATATGCGCTGATGCCGACCACTTTGACGCAGCGCCTGTATGGTTTTGGCAATAGCGGTTGGATGATGAGCAAAATCGTCGTATACGGTGATGCCCTTCCTGTCCGACTTCACCTCAAGGCGTCGTTTGACGGGCTGAAAAGATGTCAGGGCATCGGCTGCTGCCTGAGCAGACAATCCGCTGTGAGTGCTGGCGGCAATTGCTGCAAGTCCGTTTTCGACATTAAAGCGGCCAATTAAAGACCAGTTGACCTCCGCCACAGGCTTATCATGCTGCCAGACCCTGAACGACTGACCGCTCTCCTCCAGCAGTTCAGCACGCCAGCTCGCCTGACCATCAAAGGCCATGTCCTCCAATCTGGAAAACAGTCCGCGGGCCACTACCTGATTCAGTGCGGCCTCATCCCGTGGTTTTATGATCACGCCCTTGCCTGGAATGGTTTTCAGATAATAGTGAAACTGCTGCTGAATAGCCTCCAGATTGGCATAGATATCGGCATGATCAAACTCCAGATTATTTAAGATGGCCACTTCGGGACGGTAGTGCATCAATTTGGGCCGCTTATCAAAATAAGCACTGTCATACTCATCGGCCTCGATGACAAACCAGTCGCCGGAACCCAGACAGGCGCTGGTATTAAAATTGGGTGCGACACCGCCAATCAAAAAACCAGGATTTAAACCAGCCTCGCTCAGGATATGGGCCAGCATCGACGTTGTGGTGGTTTTACCGTGCGTTCCTGCGACCGCCATCACCCGATAACGAGGCAGAATATTTTCAGCCAGCCATTGCGGGCCAGAGGTGTAGTTTTTTCCGGCATTCAGCACGGCTTCGAGTACCGGCATTCCCCGTTTAATGGCATTACCGATAATCACGCAATCGGCACGCAATGCCTGGCTGGAATCCTCATAGCCTTCGGTCCATTCAATTCCCTTGGCCTTCAGCAGATCACTGACGGGAGGATAACAATTGGCGTCACAGCCGGTGACGGTGTGACCGGCATCGCGGGCCAGCAAGGCCATGGCACTCATGAACGTACCGCTTATTCCCAAAATATGTAAGTGCATAGGACTCCCTCTTGTTATGGCTGGGTCATTTATTTTTCTTTTGGATTATGCTCACCTGTTCTACCACCGGCTGGCGCCAGGGGCCTGTGACTCTGTAGGTATAACCACTGACCTTTTGCATGCCCTGATTAATGATTTTGCTGGCTATCCAGGTGGCAACGCCCGCAATCGGGCCACCGGCTATGGTGGCAACAATAGGCAGACTGGCGGTGACATGCGGAGATATGTGCAGATTCAGATCATACAGCTGTCTGGCAATGTCCAGGCTTCCCTTCATGCTGGCGTAGGCTATGGGGCCATCAATGAAGCTGTCGGAGGTGCTCATTAACCCCTTGGCGATGGAAAAACTACCCTTAAACTGATCAAAGCTGTAGCCCTTGTGCGATAAATCACTGAAATCAAGCTTCAAACGCCTTGGAATGGTCTGCAGACTCAGGATGCTTAACAGCTTGCCAAGCCCGAGTTTTTCCTCCGTTTCCGGACTTAAACTGGTAATGCGTCCGTTTTTGAAGAGTATCTGAGTCTGTCCGGAAAGACTGGCCAGAGCAAAGTCCTGGAAAGCCCCAGGCCAGCTGCCCTGGAGTTGAATGCTGCCAGTCTCCGCTTCGACCACAGGACTTATTTTCAATTGCTCAAGGCTTTTGGCCAGGTGATTGATTGTTAAGCCAGCATCCAGCTTCGTTTCGTTAATCGCCTGATCCCGCGTCCACTGGCCTGAAGCTGAAAGCTGATAATAGGGTGTGGTAATTTTACAGCTGTCGAGACGCCATACATGCGGCAAACGCGACATCTTAACCTGTGCCCTGCCGAGAGTCAGATCGTTGTATTGCAACGACTGAACCGACAAATCAAGCGCTGGCATGTCTTCAGGCATCAGAGACGACAGCGCCGCCTTTTGATCTCGGCCACCAGGCTTCGTCTCCTGCCTGACCAGATGCAGGCGTTCGAAACTGCCATTGACGGAATGATTGTCGAGATCATAACGAAACACGCCTTTGACCAGTGCCTGGTTCACTTCAATTGCCCAGAGGTTATCCTTTATCTGTGATGCCTTAATCGCCATATCACGATAAGTCTGACCGCCGATTCTGGCCTGGCGTAATATCAGGCCAATAAAATGCACAGAGTTTTTCAGCGACAGACCGTCAGTGCCTCCGGATAACCTGGCAGCAACGGCCAGCCATTGCTGTAAATCAAACTGCGCCAGCTCGCCGACAATCTGTAATCCGTCCTGCTGCTGACGCAGCGCATTTTCACTGCCAAGGCGAATTTCTCCTTTCTGCAGCTGAAGCTGACCTTTCGGGGCCGTGAACCATAAGTCTCCGTTCATTCGGTCATCGTAGTCCACGCGGATACGCATGGCTTTTTCCGGGTTGAAATCCACATCAACCTTTAAGGGGGCAGCCTTGCCCGCCTGTTTACCAAAAGGCGGTGGCAAATCGATAGCGACCTCTTTCAGAGAGCTGTTGACCGTGACGCGATCCAGATCGTTGGGCTCATCAGTCAGCGTCAGCAGGGCAGATAACCAGAAATCGCCGCGGACCAGGTCTAGAAAGGGCAAATTCAGTTGCTTGCGCAGCGTGTCGATAGCCACCCTGCCTTTTATTTTTACCTGAGTGGCTGGCTTTGCGTTTCTCAGGGATTGAATCAACAGGGTGACGGGATAATCCATAAACACAGCGTTCAGGCTGCTGTCGAGAATACCCGCCTGATCAAACTGCAGGGAGCCATTGAGCCTGTTTAAGGGAATAGTGCCCAGAGCATGCTTCACGCTAAGCTGGTTATTTTCAAAGGACACATCCCCCAGCGCCAGGACATCATCATTTTCAGGATACAGCGGCGCTTCCAGTTTCAAATCCAGCTCCAAAGGCCCTTTCATCTGAATCATAGCCAGAGCCGATAATTTTTTAGCCAGTGGAGAGGAGAGAATATAGGCAAGAGCATATTGGGTTTTGGTTTTAATTTTGGAATGAAACAGCAGCGTTTCGTGATTGAGCCCAAGGTCGGTTATACGGATATTACCATTGGTTAATACCGTTCCCTGTAAATTGGCATGGCTGATGGACGCCTCAAACTGACGTTTATCGACCCGTACCCAGGACTCTATTCCCTGGGCCATTGGCCAGCCAGGTGCAAAAATCAGATCCACACCCTGTGCCCAGGCCTTGATCCAGAACTCACCCGCAGCCTTATCAAATGGAAAATCCTGCCCCAGACCTTTGGCACGAATCTCTGCACTCAGGTTATCAATGGACTTCACATCCTGTTTTAACCAGGCTTCCAGCTTGGGCTTTAGATGACCCGACGGTATCCACGCCAGCCATTTCCCGGCATTCTTCGCAGAGACCTGGGCCGAGATGTCCATTTGACCGACACTGTCATGGGTTAAATCGTCCAGCGATACCCTGGCCGTAAGCAATAAATCAGGATTTTTTATCACCAGGTGATCCATGGCCAGATGCGTACCCTGCCCCATCTTTTTGAAGTCTACGGATGTGTTCACCACCGACAGAGTGACCGGCGCTTTGATGCCGTTAGTCAGGGTAAGATCTTCGCTGTCAAGAGCAAGGCGCGAGCTGTCGGGCGACCAGTGAACAGCACCAGATAGATTTTCTACACCCGGCAGAGAGGCCTGAGCCTGCCAGCCCACTTGACTGAATCCGGTGAGCAGATCAACTGGCAGCCCTTTGTCGAGTATGATTTGTGTATCGCTCAGGCTACCGTGTGGCGCCAGCAAGGACAGACGTATCTGTTGATCATCCGTCAGCCAGGGGCTGAAAACATGGCGTATGCTGTACAGTGAATCGAGCAGCACGTGTTCGACATAGATATTGTATCGCTGTGGAACCTGCTGATATTCGATCTGAAGCCTGTTTTCTGGCCATTTGAAGTTCCCCAGCTTTAATTTTATGTGATCGGCGGTCAGTTTCCATCCATTATTCTGAGCCATCCAATCGAGGTTACCCCTGAACCACGGCAGTGACATGCTCAGTCCGCTGATGCTGTCCTGCCACACTGCCTTCTGAACGGCAAGCTGGCTTTGTGCGCTCTGAACCTGCCCGTTCAAAACACTCAGCCATAGCTGAATATCGGTCTTACCGTCGCTGAATTCGAAACGGTTTTGCGGAAAAAAATGCTGCCACTGCGTGATACGTGCGTGCCTGACTGCCACGTAAATATCGCCGCCTGCCTTATTCAGGGCGGAGGGATCTAGCGCCATGTCTGCCAGCAGTCTGAAGGTGGTAGCGGGTTTCTGATCGAGGAAGGCCCGGCCTTTGATCCGATAGCGCCCAGATTGCCTGAGAACCGCCAAATCCAGCCGTTTGAGTGGGAGCAGACTGCCATCCTGCCAATACACTTTGCCTGACACATTACGAATCAAAATCTTTTGCTGTGCCAGAATCCAGGCCGATAGAGCTGACCACGACGTTGAATCGTAGGAGGAGTCCACGTCTGGCGCGCGCTTGATGCCATCAATATGCCACTGGTTATTGTCATGCCGCAGGGTCAGATTAATGCCATCGACATATAAAATGCCGGGTTGAATCTGCCAGTGCCACAGGGATTGGAACAGATCAATCCCCACCAGCAGTCTGTTCAGCCTGATCTCGTTACCGTTAGAGCTGGATACGGTAATATCCTGCAGCTTGATGACCGGCTCAAACCAATACCAGCTCGTTTCCATGGAGCGGATGTTAACGGATTGCCCAAGCAGGGTTGATAAATGCTGCTCCACTTCCGACTTGTATTGTCTGGCCCAGGGTGTGAGCGCGCGAAACAGGCTCGATATAATGGCCAGGCAAATTACCACAGCGGCAAGGAAAAACCAAAAGCGGCGCAGCAGGCGGGTCACGAGTAAGAACCTTGAGTTAACTTAGACAAGGTAACCCTCTTCACGCATTTTGGCCAGCTTGTAACGCAGTGTACGTTCACTGACACCGAGGGCGGCAGCCACCTGGTGACGGTTTCCGTTGTAGTTTTCAAGTGTCTGCTGTATCACATCAAACTCATGTCGCTGCAAATGATTAATATCTCCCCGCAGCGCCACAGGCGCGGCTGGGGTACCGGGCAGTTCGGTCAACTGCAGGTGATCCGGGTCGATAATACCCTGGGTCTGCAGCACCAGTGCGCGCTGAATCACATTATCCAGCTCGCGTGCATTGCCGGGCCATGGATAGTGTAACAGAACCTCGGTCGCTTCATCACTTAAAACCGGAATCACCGGTTGCGTTGTGTCACAGCGCCGACGAATCAGATAATTGGCAAGAGGAATAATATCACAGACCCGTTCCCGCAGGGGCAACCAATGCAGAGGAAATATGTTCAGGCGGTAATACAGATCTTCCCGAAAACGCCCGGCTTTCACTTCGTCCATTAGCTGACGGTTACTGGTGGCCAACACCCGCACATCAAGGCTAATCAGTTTGTTGGCACCGATTCGCTCTACTTCCTTTTCCTGCAGTACCCGCAGCAGCTTGGCCTGCAGACTCAGACTCATTTCGCTCACTTCATCCAGCAGCAGGGTTCCACCCTGGGCCTGTTCAAATTTTCCGGCTGTCGATTTGTAGGCACCCGTGAACGCGCCTTTTTCATAACCAAACAAGGTAGCTTCCAGCATCTGCTCTGGAATGGCGGCACAGTTGATTGCAATAAAGGGTGCATCGCGTCGTGGAGAATGGTCGTGGATATAATGAGCAAGAACCTCTTTACCCGTTCCACTTTCACCGCTGATCATCACGCCGACATCCGAGCGCGCTACGCGTAAGGCCATGCTCAGGAGTGCCTGGCTTTTAGGATCAGCCGCGACTGGCGAGCGGCCGTCTGCCTCTGCGGAGGGCTTGATGAATCGATTGATTTTTTCCGTCAGCACGCCGGCACTGAAGGGTTTCTGTATATAATCGACGGCGCCATGCTGTATGGCCGATACAGCATCCTCGATGGAGCCGTAAGCAGTCATTAAAATTACAGGAACCCCAGGGTTGCGCCTCTGCACTTCCGTCAGCAGGCGCTGACCGTCCATACGATCCATGCGCACATCGCTCAGGATAATGGCCGGGCTGTGGCGCTCCAGCATGGCCAGCGCTTCGCGGCCATCGCGGGCAGTTAAATACGAATGCCCCGCCAGACTCATAGTCTCGGCCAGCGCTTCGCGCAATACGGAATCATCTTCAACAATTAAGACATCATTCATTTATAAATCCTTTTATTCAGCCAGCGTTATTGTGACACAACAACCCTTTCCAACTGCAGACTCCAGCTTCGTTTTACCACCGTGGGCCTTCACCACCGCATTCACAACCGCGAGCCCAAGGCCTGTACCCTGAGCGCGTGTTGTAAAAAATGGGGAAAAGGCCTGGGATTTTACGTCATCCGTCATTCCACAGCCATCATCCCTGACCTGGATCATCAACGTCTCGTTATTGATGTAGGCCAGTCTTATATTGATATGCTTTGCTCCCGCCTGCAAGGCATTATTGAGCAGGTTTAAAACAGCGCCGTTAAGTGATTCTTCGTGCAGCTCATAGGGCAGCGCGGGTAAGGTGTTTTCAATCGTTAAAATACTGTCTGTGGCACAGACCAGCGAGCGCGCTCGGGATACTAGTTTTTCGCCCCAGAACAGCAGGTTGATCGATGAGGGCTCAATGGGTTCGCCACGGGCGAAGGTCAGCAGGTCTTGAATCTGTTGCTCAATGCTGGCATGACATTCCTGAATTTTGCTGATCCAGGATTCGCTGCGCTGCCTGTCATACGAAGGGTTACACAACATTTCGGTATAAAGAATAGCGGAAGACAAAGGCGTACGGATCTGGTGTGCCAGCTGTGCCGTCATTCTGCCGAGGGATGCGAGGCGATCCTGATTGGCTCGCGCGTCTTCGTAATCACGGGTGGTGGTTAAATCGGTCAGGGTTACCAGTTCGCCCGGCAGCCTGTCGAGCGAGGAAATGGCCACACTGACACGGCGGCCATCAACCAGAGAAACCTCATGTCCATCGTCTTCTCGAGGCGAAAAGGCCTGGTTGATGACATCCAGCCAGCGAGCACCGCTGAGTCGAACTTTTAAGAGGCTGGCCGCAGCTTCGTTAAACCAGACAATCACACCACGCGCGTTAATAACCACGAGCCCACAGGGCATACGGGCAAAAATTTCGTACTCAACGGAGTCAGTCTGTGTTGAAAATGGATTAGCTGTCAGTTCACTGCAAGACATTGTGGCTTATCATGGAATACATGGCTTCACTGTAACAAAGTTTCGGTAAAATTTAAATTAAATCAAGATGATTGCGGATGAGCACTCAGGGCTACGGTCTGACACAAAACAGACTCCCTTCTCCCTGTGTTCAGGGAGAAGGGAGCGACACGGTGTAAACATTGAACATCGTAACTACGGCCTGACACAAAACAGGCTCCCTTCTCCCTGGTTAAGGGAGAAGGGTTGGGGATGAGGGTTGTTTCATCAGATAAACCGGAACATCGACGCGAGCATGGTTTTTTATTTATGTGGATTTCATAATAAGGCTCCCAGTTATCAGTCAGCCTCACCCTCATCCCCAGCCCTTCTCCCTGAACACAGGGAGAAGGGAGCCGTTCGGTGTGAACATTGAATATCAGCGCTACCGTCTGGTATGAAACAGCCCCCCTTCTCCCTGAACACAGGGAGAAGGAAGCCGTCCGGTGTGAAACACGTTTCTTGATTCACTCCTTATCTTTATCCAGCCCCCGCAAAAAAGCGAGTTTATCGGCTATTTTGCGCTCAAGGCCTCTGTCTACCGGCTGATACCAGCCTGGCTCGTCCATCCCCTCAGGTAAATAGGTTTCGCCGGCGGCGTAGGCATGTTCTTCATCGTGGGCGTATCGGTATCCTTTGCCATGTCCCAGCCGGCTCATTAATTTCGTTGGTGCGTTACGCAAATGCATGGGAACGTCACGTGATTTATCCTGTTTCACAAAAGCCCGCGCTTTATTGTAAGCCATATAGCCAGCGTTACTTTTCGCTGCTACGGCCATATATATCACAGCCTGAGCCAGAGCCAGTTCCCCTTCTGGTGAGCCCAGACGATCAAAAGTTTCTGCCGCATCATTTGCCAGTTGAATCGCACGCGGATCAGCAAGACCAATATCCTCCCAGGCCATGCGGATAATGCGCCGGGCCAGATAATGTCCATCTGTTCCACCATCAAGCATACGGGTCAGCCAGTACAGAGCCGCATCGGGATGCGATCCGCGCACGGACTTATGCAAAGCCGATATCTGGTCGTAAAAGTTGTCTCCACCCTTATCAAAACGGTGCCGTGTGGCTGCTGACAGCACCTGCTTCAGGTTATCAAGGCTGATATTTTTTATCTGCTGAACCTCAGCGGCCACAGCCAGTTGCTCCAGTAAGTTCAGCAGGCGTCTGGCATCCCCGTCAGCCAGATCAATCAATCCCTTAATGGCATCGTCTTCCAGCGTCAGCTGAGGGTAATACCGCTGGCATGCACGTATGACCAGCTCCCTTAACTCATCATCAGTGAGGGCATGCAACACATAAACCTGAGCCCGGGACAATAAGGCTGAGTTGACTTCAAATGAGGGATTCTCGGTTGTAGCACCGATAATGGTCAGCAGACCTGATTCGGTAAAGGGCAATAAAGCATCCTGCTGAGATTTATTAAAACGGTGGATTTCATCGATGAACAGAATCGTTTGCCGTTGCAGCCTGGCGTTGAGCTCTGCCTGCTCCACTGCTGCCCGAATGTCTTTTACACCCGCGAGAACAGCTGAAAGCGCAATCCATTCACAATCAAAAGCCGTTGCACTGAGGCGGGCCAGTGTTGTTTTGCCAACGCCAGGCGGCCCCCAGAAAATCATGGAATGAGGTTTCCCGGACTCAAACACCAGGCGCAGTGGACGCCCTTCGGCCAGCAAATGGCCCTGGCCAATCACATCTTCCCAGCGGGTTGGCCTCATGCGCTCCGCAAGTGGCGCGTCATTGCTCGACAATGTCCACTCCTTTGGGCGGTTTAAACTGGAATAAACGCGCGGCCAGCGTGGGATTGGTTTTTACCTTGCTCAAGCTGACAATGGTGTGTTGACCCAGCTGATCAAAAAACTCGATGCGATCCAGCGCGTCTCCTTTAAAGCTGAGAACAACCCGCTGATAATTTTCCTTGCTGGATTTGGCTCGCAGTTCAAAGCCAGCTCTGTCACCTTTGCTCGTTTCGACTACATCAAAATCACGCGCCACGGTATCGTCGTAACCGCTTAGAAACAAGGCAGGCGTGCCACCCAGCCCTTTTTCCTGCTTTTTCACGGTAACCTGCTCGAGATCAACGTCGTATACCCAGAGCTTCTTACTGTCGGCCACGATCAGCTGCTCCAGAGGGCTGTTGGTCTGCCAGCGGAATCGCCCCGGCCTGAGCAGAGCCATGCTGCCCGATGAATTGGACACCTCGCGCCTTCCGGCCTTCACCACCTGGGTAAAATCAGCTGTCATGCTGCGAATGGCGTTAAGCCGTGCCTGAACATCTTCGCTGGCGGATTGCGCAAGGGCCGTGTTCACTATCAAAACCAACACCAGAACAAGAAATTTTTTCATTATTAATCCTCGGTAACGGATGTAACCAATACGTCTCGGTAACCACCATCCAGGGGGCCTACTATGCCGATTCGCTCCATTTCTTCAACCAGACGCGCGGCGCGGTTATAGCCTATTTTTAAGCGACGCTGAACCGAGGAAATACTGGCTTTACGGGTTTGCAGCACGAACTCAACCGCCTGATCAAACAAGGGATCGGCCTCTTCCGTATCCTGAGCGTCTTCGGACGTGCTCATCTCAGATGGATCCATAATCTGAGTAATTTCATCGATATAATCAGGCTCCCCGCGCGCGCGCCAGTCATCGGCAATGCGATGCACTTCCTTGTCGTCAACAAAAGCACCGTGTACACGCAACGGCGTGCCGGTTCCGGGTGCCTGGTACAGCATATCACCATGACCAAGTAATTGCTCTGCGCCCTGCTGATCCAGAATGGTACGTGAGTCAATTTTTGACGAAACCTGGAACGATATGCGGGTGGGAATGTTGGATTTAATCAGACCGGTCAGTACATCGACGGACGGCCTTTGCGTTGCCAGGATCAGATGAATACCGGCGGCCCGCGCCTTTTGGGCGATCCGGGCTATCAGCTGCTCTACCTTCTTGCCAACAACCATCATCATGTCAGCCAGCTCGTCGATGAACACCACTACAAATGGCAGGGTTTCGAGCAAGGGAGCCTCAGCGTCGACGGAGTCGGTTGGTTTCCAGATGGGATCCTTCAGCGGTTCGCCTTTCGCGGCGTACTCAGCCACTTTGGTATTGTAACCAGCAAGATTTCTCACCCCAAGGGCCGACATCAGACGATAGCGTCTTTCCATTTCAGCAACGCACCAGCGCAGCGCGCTGGCGGCTTCTTTCATGTCGGTAACAACCGGCGTGAGCAGGTGCGGAATACCATCATAAACGGACAGCTCCAGCATTTTGGGGTCGATCATGATGAGACGAACCTGTTCAGGTGTGGCCTTGAACAGCAGGCTCAGAATCATGGCGTTAATACCGACTGACTTACCAGAGCCGGTGGTTCCCGCTACCAGCAGGTGGGGCATTTTAGCCAGATCAACCACCATGGGATGCCCGGCGATGTCGACACCCAGAGCCAGTGTCAGCGGCGAATGTGCCTGCTGATACACATCCGCTGACAGAACTTCTGATAAGCGTACCATCTCGCGATGCTGATTGGGTAATTCAAGGCCGACAACGGTTTTGCCCGGAATAACCTCAACGACACGCACGCTGATGACCGACAGCGAACGCGCGAGGTCGCGGGACAGCGCGGATAATTTACTGACCTTGATTCCTGGCGCCAGCTGCAGCTCAAAGCGGGTAATTACCGGACCAGGGTGAACGGCTACCACATCGGCGTGAATGCCAAAATCAAGCAAATGCTGCTCTACATTGCGCGACACGGCTTCCAGCTCCTGATGAGTATAGCCACCCATGGGCTTTCCTGGCAGACCTTTGTCGAGCAGTTCCAGTCCGGGTAAGTCGCCTGAAACCAGGGGTTTCGGACGTGGCTCCTTTGCCGGAGCGGGTGCCTTGACTGCTGCCGGCGGTATGGGGGATGCCGGAGCAATATCTGTATAGGACGGTACCACTACAACCGGTTTAGCGGCTGCGTCAGGTGTTAATATGGGGGCGGCACTCAGCACGGGAGCGCTTTTTTCTTTTCTAACCCGCTCAGGCGCAGCAAGGCGTGGCATGGTTTTTACAGAGGCTCGTACATGCGCACGCTCTTTAAACCAGCGACTCAAACGGACCGCCAGGCTCAGCCCTGATTTTAGGCGCTGTAACAGCCAGGAGCCTGCGGTCAGCGTGTAGCAGCCTACAGATTCGATGGCCTTTACCCAGGACAGCCCCGTCAGCCATGTAATTCCCGCAAGTGTAATGGCCATTAAAAGTAAGGAAGCCCCCTGCACACTCAGCGCGTAATCGAATCCTCCACCAATAAAATCTCCCAGCCAGCCTCCGGCGCTGAAACGGGTCGAGTGGCTGTTCAGGCTGAGCAGACTGCATGAGCCAATCATAAAAAAGAGCAGTCCGCTGCTTCTTAGCAGCAGCGCCGGTTTATCAACAGTCCGCAGAGCACGATGATCCTGCAGAACTATCCAGGCGACATAGGTTCCACACAAGGGCAGCACGTAGGCAAAATACCCGAATACAAAATACAGGCCGAAGGCTATGCTGGCACCAATCTGGCCGCAGGCATTTGATACTTTGCCATGATTAAACCAGGCCGGATCGTCAGGATGATAGGATGCGAGCGACAGCAGCACAAACAATGCGCAGCTGAGGATAAAAATAAAACTGCCCTCGCTCACGCGGCGCATGATAAAGAGCGGTAAGGCTTTTTTATTTTTTGATGTCATGTCTTGTTTTGCCATAATCTGGTTTAATGCCCGTGTTTGTATCATACTATGCGTCACTTATCTTAACACAATTCATTAAGGAAGGCAGAGATGATCTCAAGCAACAATCACCATCGCCTGATAATTCTTGGCTCTGGTCCCGCGGGTTATACAGCCGCCGTTTACGCGGCACGCGCCAATCTTCAGCCAGTACTGTTAACCGGTATGCAGCCGGGCGGTCAGTTAACCACCACAACGGATGTAGACAACTGGCCTGGTGATATTGAAGGCCTGCAGGGCCCTGCGTTGATGGAGCGCATGCAACAACATGCCGAGCGTTTCGATACCAGGATTATTTTCGATCATATTGTGAAAGCGGAACTCGGTCAACGTCCCTTTGTCCTGCATGGCGACAGCGAAGTCTATACCTGTGATGCCCTGATCATCGCCACCGGCGCTTCAGCTCGTTATCTTGGTCTTGATTCTGAAAAAGCCTATCAGGGTCGCGGTGTGTCCGCCTGTGCAACCTGCGATGGTTTTTTCTATCGTAATAAGCACGTCTGCGTGATTGGTGGCGGCAATACGGCGGTTGAAGAGGCGCTGTACCTGTCCAATATTGCCGCATCGGTAACACTGGTTCATCGGCGCGACAGCCTCCGTTCTGAAAAAATACTGCAGGACAAGCTGTTCGAAAAAGCCCGTACCGGCAACGTGAAACTGCTATGGAATCACACTCTCGAAGAAGTAGTCGGTGACCAGATGAAAGTGACCGGCGCCCGGTTGCGTGACGTGAACAGTAACGAAGAACAGACTCTGCCGGTTGATGGTGTGTTTATCGCGATTGGCCACACGCCCAATACCAGCCTGTTCCGTGATCAGCTTGATATGACTCAGGATGGTTATCTGACCATTCGTTCAGGTCTGCAGGGCATGGCAACCGCGACGTCCATTCCCGGTGTTTTTGCCTGCGGTGATGTTGCGGATCATGTTTATCGTCAGGCGATAACCTCTGCCGGCTTTGGCTGTATGGCGGCTCTGGATGCCGAAAAATATCTGGATGATCAGGTATAAGTGAAGTTCCCGGATTACGGCTTCGCCTAATCCGGGGCCTCCGTAAGCCCGGGCTCACTGCGTCATTTTGCTGTATATTAAATCACTGATTTTGTTTTTATAATTGCCACTGTATAAAAATAAAGGTATCTTAGCGCATTGATTTTGTTACCCTAGGAGTTAATTATGTTAAGAAAAATCGGTTTAAGTCTGTTGTGTGCCGGCAGTCTGCTGGCTTCTTCATCCTTTGCCATGACACACGATCTGGCTGCCCGGATCAGTGCTGACTATGAGCTGGATGTAAACAAACCGGAAATATTTACCAATTACACCATGTTTACGGTTAAAGCCGTCTGCACTATTAAGTCTATCGATAACGAAAGTGTTATTCACGTTAAGGCAATTAAGCGTACCGGCTCCATTAATGGACAGTCCCTGAGCTCAGGCGACAGCGTTGACATCGTTGTGCACAATGACGAAAAGATCACATTAAGCGCACAGTCTGCCGCTCAGGTAGAACTGACTAACAACGGTGACCATAACCTGAAAGCACTGTGTAAAACAGTATAAAACCTGAATGTTCAGTTCCACAGGCTTCTGATTTAGCAGAAGCCTGTGCTGTGAGGACGTTATCATGCCTTTAATCCAAGGTATTTCTTTTGAGTTTAATGGATGTTTATTAACGCAATCGTCCAAAAGTAACATCATCAGGGACAATAAAGAGCTCCTCGATGGCATCCGAAAAGCCAGTACACGCTATCAATCAACCACCCTGTTTATTGGTTCCTATTGTCAGTCTATTCGAGATGATCGCGCTCACTCCAGGGATTATGGTTCTATTTATCCGTTTTTTTTGCAACTCGCGGAACATCTTGGTGCAAAAGCTGACAGATTTCTTCTGGCCAGCCTCTACAACAATCTATCTGACGAGGAAATTTTTGATACCGCCCTGCGTCGCCTTAATGAAAATCATCCCGGCTACGATGACAGTAAACTGAAGGGAACCCCGGTCTTCGACTGGCTATATGACGACAGTAAGCTTTCCATTCTATATGCCCAAATCCATAAATTTGCCTCAGAACATCCTGAAGATACCCTGCACTTTTCATTTTATGATCACAATGTCACTGTTCTTGAAGGCTTACAGACATTTTTTCATTCATACCCGTATCTCCTGCCCGGGAGCCTGACCCTGCAACTGGTGCACTATCAGGGTGCGGTCGATGAAACGGGTAAAAAAATCATACCCTTAATAACGGCATACGAACCCCTTACAGGCACCGGAACCATTAACAGGGAATATCACCTGGCGATCAAGGAAATGGCGGGGGACTGTATTGTTTCAAGCCCTTATCAACATCAGGGACTCATCAGCAGTGGAACAACAGGTAAACCCGTAAGGAACTTTCTGGATGCTCAGGCGGAAGGCTTTTATATCACGACCAGCCTGAACTGCGCGCGGGATTACAGACCTTTCCGGGTCAGGGAACCTTATTATAGAGAGACGCATGCAGACACCACCCGGTATCGGGGCAGCAGCCATCCGGCAGGCAGCAGTCAAAGCCATCCGTTAACCAGCCCTGACGGACGTTTTCAGACTTTGTCCTGCTCGTCTTTTTTTTCGACTAAAACGCCTGTTATTCTGGGAATGCACAGAACAAGACTGCCAATGTCCCCTTCATCCGTATCCAGCTCAAGTTCGACAGAAACGGATGAGTATTTTTCGCTGGATCCCTGCTGCTCAGGTCAGATCTGAGTTTTCAAGGGGCTGGCAAGCCCGGACTGAATCAGCGCGCCGGCTCAGGGAAGAGATAATTTTTTCCAGACTGTGTTGATGAGGGACTGTCTGCTGAATGATAGCCTGTACCCGTTGCTCACAATAATCCTTAACCTCTTTGTCCGGCAAAATATAAAACGTATTTTTCTCAACTTCACGGACGACATGTTCAGCAATATCATCTGCCGGACGGCTTCTGGCAATCAAATCATTCAGCATGCTGTGCAGCGCGCCGTTTTGCGATGGCTCGGAATTACTTAATAGCTGTGTACTGGCAAAGGAAGGACAGACAACGGAGACATCTACTGGTTTATCCAGACGCTTCAGATCAAAATACAAGGACTCTGACAAGGCTACAATAGCATGTTTTGACATGGCATAGGCCGACATCTGCGAACCGCTGCATAAGCCATAAAAACTGGCCATGTTAATAACATGAGCGCGATGCTCCTGCTGAAAAAGCAAAGGAAAAAAAGCCTGGATGCCATGGATAACACCATGCAGATTCACGTCCATTACCCGGCGAATATGCTCATTGCTCAGCTCCCACAGAGGGGCCAGCTGCCCACTGATGCCCGCATTGTTAAATAACCAGTCAACACGGTTAAAGCGATCAAAACACTGTTTGGCCAGATGCTTAAGACTGTCGGGACGCGTAACATCACACACAACGCCCAGCACATTTCCTTCCGAGAGGCCGCTCATCTGCTCTACCTGATCACAGAGCCGGGTTGTCGCATTATCGGCCATGACCACGTCCATGCCACGCTGAATACAGGTCTTGACCAGTGACAGGCCAATGCCGCTCGCAGCGCCGGTGATAACGGCTACACGTCGAACAGGCTCAATGAGGTTTGTCATACAATACGTCCCCTGGGCAAAAAATATGAGTATATAGTACCATTTCCATTTAATTTTGACATGTGTCGTCCCCGCGCAGACGGGGACCACACTTACGTGTCAAAACGAAAAGGAAATAGTAATAGTAACAAATTATTAACAATTAAAACACGGGGACGTCTGCAGAGAGCATGGAACTCCGTCATTGCGAGGGCCAGCAAAGCAATGACGGAAGATTGTCTTGCCAATGCTCACACAGACGATGAGCAGTGACTTCTGTTACTCAGCGGGCAACAGAAAAAACGAAATCTACTGCTGTTCAGCTACAACAACAACGTCCTGAGCCTTGAAGCCTTTTGGGCCTTTTTCCAGCATGAATGATACGCGCTCATTTTCGTGCAGGGTTTTAAAACCAGTACCTTGAATATCTTTGTAATGTACGAATATGTCATCGCCATGAGTGTTGACAATAAATCCAAATCCCTTTTTTTCATTGAACCATTTTACAAGGCCCGTTTCTCTATCTGACATGAAATCTCCTCGGTTGTACAAAACACATCATTGCAATGACAAAAAAATGTCGTCTCGAAAAAATAACGGAAAAATCTTTCTGATTCAATAGATTAAATATAAAAATACGCAAGATATGACAATTAATTTCCCCTGAACAGAGAATTAAACTACTTTGTGCCATGGATTTACCCACGTCGACAATTCCATTACCATATCGCTGATTCCGCCCCGAACATCTGATGGAGAGTTTTATCATGCCAGGTATTTCTTCGCATTCCAAGCGCGCCTTTATTGAACTGGCCCTGGAGTCTAATGTACTCAAGTTCGGCGATTTTACGCTGAAATCTGGTCGCCAGAGCCCCTACTTTTTCAATGCCGGTCTTTTTTATACAGGCAGTGCCCTGCAGAAACTGGGTCAGTTCTATGCTCAGGCCCTGTTAGAACAAAAATTTGAGTTTGATCACCTGTTTGGTCCCGCATATAAAGGCTTGCCACTGGCAACAGCCACAGCGGTCGCCCTGGCTGAACAAGGCATCGATACAACAGTCACCTTTAATCGCAAGGAAGTGAAGGATCATGGCGAAGGCGGCATCCTGATTGGCGCGCCCTTAAGCGGAAAAACGGTGATTATTGATGACGTGATTACAGCAGGAACCGCTTTTCGTGAGGCCGCCGGGCAGATCAGGGAAAATGGAGGCAATCTGACGGCCGTGGTCATCGCGCTGGATCGTTGTGAGCGAGGAGCTGGAGAGGCTTCCACACTGGCCGAGATCGAGGCGCAAGGCATTCGAGTCATCTCGATTATCAGCTTCCATGATCTGCTTGCGTACCTCGATGAATCCGGCGACAGCAAAAATGTTGCCCGGTTACAGGCATATCATCAGCAGTATGGCGTTTAACCTACTGCTGATATGTCAATTGTGCGCATCGGGATGTGGAAGGTTTTCCCCTGTCGTAATACCGTAGCCTCAATTTTTTCGCCTACCTTGACCTTGGCGAGCAAATGGTAAAACACATCATAGTTATTGGTGGGTTTTCCATTGATGGCGGTGATCACATCGCCCAGATGCAGACGACCGTAGCTATCACGCCAGGTACCCTGCAGGCCGGCTTTCGCTGCCGGGCTGTTGGGGATTACATCTGCGACCATAATCCCCTTGGTAACACCAAAGCGGGCAGCAAGCCTGGGCTCGACACGCTGAACGCCGATACCGGATAACACTACGCGTCCCTTATTAATCAGCTGTGGAACGATGTGCTCCAGATCATCAGCAGGAACGGCAAAGCCGATACCGGCAGATGAGCCTGTGTTAGAAAAAATAGCGGTATTCATGCCGATCAAGCGGCCTTTGCTGTCAAGCAAGGGTCCGCCGGAGTTGCCCGGATTGATGGATGCATCCGTTTGAATCATTTCACGAATCGTCACTCCGCCCGCTCCGGGAACCTGTCGTCCCAGGGCTGAGATCACCCCAACGGTCAGCGAGTGATCGAGGCCAAAGGGATTACCAATGGCTAGCGCCTGCTGGCCAACCATCAAATCGGTACTGTGTATCAATTCGAAGGGTTTAAAGGATTTCAGCATGGCAAGTGCTCTTGGAGAGCTCACCGCCAGCACCGCAATATCCTTGCGTGGCTCGACACCCACCACCCTGGCTGGGAAAGTTACCTCTCCAATACTGACGCTGAGTGCCTCGGCACCGTTGATCACATGAAAATTGGTAACGATATGCCCTTTATCATCCCAGATAATGCCCGAACCGGCACCGGAAGGTACCTGCACTCTGGAGAATGGACGCTTGAGCACGGTGGACATACGATGAACGTATACTACTTTTGGAGAGAATTTTTTGAACAACTCTACCGTATTACGTTCGTTGGGTAATAAATCGTTTATTGAAGCAGACCAAGAGGATAGCGCGATTAAGCAGGACAACGCAGCCACAGCAATCTTAGTTTTCATAAGCAAAACCCTTCCATTGAGATTAATAATCGGGCAATTATGCACAATTAACATCTAAATGGCAATTAAAAATCAGCCTGCTTCCCGGATTACGCTGGCGCTAATCCGGGCTACAAGGGATTTACAATGGATATTCACAGCGAACACGTAGCCCGGATTAGGCGTTTAGCCGTAATCCGGGAGGCAACGGCTGTAAGACTTAATTCAACAGATTGGATTCGGAGCTATGATAACGTGAAACATGAGCATCTGAGACGCTGTCTTCGTTTAACTCACGCTCAGCCGCCAGCACACGTTTACGACGAGCCAGTTCCGCATGCAAGGCATCGGTGGATCCATATTGCGATGACCGGAATGCCGATATCAGTTTCACCGGAGCCCTCATCGATTCCTTATACGTCGAGGTGCCGGCTTCCATGGTCATTCTGGCAATCTTTTCGTTGTTGTCCGCATGACGCACATACAGTTTTTCGAGCATTACACTGTGTTTCTCATAGAGCCCGTCTAACTGCTTGTTACGCTTTTCTTCCTGTTCAAGTAAATAGTCTTCCAGTTCTTTGTGCGAATCCCAAAGGTTTCCACGTCGGATCTGTAAATTTTCCAGCTCTTTATCATAAGCCCGCAGCTCATTGTCAATTTCTGACTTCAGCCTGTCAAAGACCTGTCTGCGTTCATCCGTCTGCTCACCCGTTATGATGGCTGACGATTCACGCAATGCCACCTGAGCATATTTCTGGATTAAGTCGGACTTTCGAGTAAACAAATCATCAATTTTCCTGTCAAGGTACTGAATCGCCACTTTGTTTGAACCAAGAACCTGATAATGCGCGTCAAAGCGCTTGCCACTGGTCATTTGAGAACGCATGCGCTCCAGCACACTGGCTTCCTGTGCCAGCGCACGTTGCTGTGCCAGATCATTCAGTTTTTTGTCGCGACTTAATAACAGCTGACGAACAAAGGCCGCCAAAGTTGCTACCGCACCAAAAACCGCCACACAAATGATAGCAATACTGACTGGTTCCATAGCAGACTCTCCTTAAGACAAGTGAATCAATTGGGTGTGAATATCCACGGCAAAATAACGGCTGAAAGTCTGGTATGAATCCACCTCGGGCCACTGCTCAGGATCTTCGCACATTCGCAGCATTTCTGCTTCAAAGATGGGGCGATAATATTGTTTCAGGAAAGGCTTTATTTCTGACAGATTATGGAAATTTTTCACGATCACCGTGGCATTTTCAGCCAGATGACTGACGCTCACTCGCTCCATAATACTTGTTAATTCGCTGTTATCCTCAACCGACGTTTTTATCCATTTTAACAAAACAGAACGCGGTTTAACCCGCAACATCTGCTGACCTTCGGCCAGTGTCTGTTCAAGCAATACCATTTGCGAGTGCAGTTCGAACTTAAAGCAACACAGAAAATCGAGAAAACTCCCTTCGATTTCATGACGCGCGTCCTCACCCAGCCAGCGACAGATTTCGTGGCGAAACATGGTGGGAAAATGACGTTCGATTTCGTTTAGTGTTTCTTCATCGTCGCTTTGTTTCGCAATCACATAAGCCGTGTTATCTGTCTGTAACAAACGCAAGTCTGGCAAATCAATATCAGGCAGCTGAGAGGCAAGGAAGGATAGGAAAACTTTGGTTGGCTTTAGAACAATTACTTCTGATTGATTAGATTTCACGACGCTCTCCTTGATTTATTTGACTCCTCCTAGGCACAACTGAAAAGCTAAATCCACGTCTCGTCTTCCCTGTCTTTTCTTGAGGGAAGACTATCAGGTTAATCTATTTTTTCTGTAAAGCGCAATATAATTTTCAAATTTATTTTTTCTGGGAATTAAAGACCTTGACTTAACTCATTGAAGGGTTAAAATTGCCTTTTATTTAAACAGATGCTCTGAATGAAGCTTATCAAAAAACTCCTCGCAGCCTCGCTGCTGCTCCTGCTCATCAGCAGCCTCAGCCTGTGGATTCTTTCCCGCACCATAAAACCAGAAGTATTACGCGAGTATGTCAGCAGCCAGCTCAGTGCCATCAGCTCTCAGCCCAGTCAGATAAATGGCGACATCCACTGGCAGATATTCCCGCAGCCTGGCATAAAAATCACAGATGTCGAGGTTGGTAACGAAAACAGCAAAAGTGATTATTTCCTGCACATGAATAATCTGCAGTTCAATCTTAAAATTACGCCATTGTTACGAGGCAGACTGGTTTTCAACGATATAGATGTCAAAGGCTTTCGCGCCCGCATTAACACCGATGCCCCATTAAATACCAATACTGCCGTTAAAAAAACCGGTGCGGCCAGCAGCAATCCCTTTGGCGAACAGCTGGCTATTGACAGGCTCATGCTGAGCCAGGGGCAGGTCATTCTTCAGAGCAGAGAACAGCAGGTAAAACTCAGCAACCTGCAAATTGGTGCCGAACATATCAACCTGGAGTCCGGCCTGTTTCCCTTCCAGTTAAAATCCGGTATCGAGTACCAGGATCAGCACAAAAAACTGTTCAGCAGCAAGATTCAGTTCAAAGGCTATACTCTTCTGTCAACCGCTCTCCTGCGTAATCCCGCAGCGCAATTGCAATCCGCCCGCCTGACCGGTCAGCTGGACATTCAGAATCTCCGCAGCGCGCAGATCAAAATCGCAAAAATTCACGCAAATACCAGCTTCAGACAGGGTATTCTTCAGTTAAATCCCCTGACGATAAACCTCTATGAAGGACAGTCTATTGGCGATTTACGTTATGAACTCTCTGAGAAAAATCTGCAGATCAATCAGACAGCCAGCGCCCTGAACAGCAGCAGAATGACGCTTGATATATTCGGTAAGACACTGATCAAAGGCAAACTGGATATGTCCTTGCATGCGCAGATTGATACAGGCCGGAGTAACTGGCAGGCGACGGCGCTGGGCAGCGGCAATATCAGCGTAAAAGACGGTAGCCTTGAAGCCGTGGATTTAAACAAAATCATTGCAATCAGCAGCGAAAAAATCAATAAACTGCTCATCGGTCTTCAACCTGGCATGAAACTCAGCCTGTCTGGCAACCCGCTGAACGATCCACAGTTTTTTAGCGGTAACTCGCCCTTTAAATTACTGAGCATACCCTATCACCTGGACAACAATACCCTGCACAGCGAGGACCTGCTGCTGCAAATGGATAATCTGCAGGTTAAAGGCGATACGCAGCTGAATTTAAATGACTACGCCCTGCTTGGTCACCTGCGCGCCACCGTGCTGATTGAGGACAAAAAAATCAATAAAATTCAACAGCTGCTGGGCGGGTACTTTCCGCTACTGGTAAAGGATACGGCCACCAACCCATCCGTGATACCGGATTTCAGCAAAATTAACCCCGTGCTGACGAAAGCATGGCTCGGCAGCACCCTGACCCGGCCTGTGCGCTCCATTGCGGACAGTGTTGCATCTTTTTTACCGAAATAAATCATGGATAAGACAAAGCTCACGGAACAGTTCAGCCGGCCACTGTTGGCCTGGTTTGACCTCTACGGCCGTAAAAATCTCCCCTGGCAGCATCCCAAAACGGCCTACCGCGTCTGGATTTCCGAAATCATGCTGCAACAGACTCAGGTGCAAACGGTCATACCCTATTTTGAGCGCTTCATGCAGAGCTTCCCCGATATTCAGACTCTGGCGGCAGCCACGGAAGACCAGGTGTTGGCGCACTGGTCAGGCTTAGGCTACTATAGCCGAGCGCGTAACATACACAAAAGTGCTCAACTGGTTTGCACGCGTTTTAACGGTATTTTTCCGCATGAGCTGACCGCTCTGACCAGCCTGCCTGGTATTGGCGATTCAACTGCGGCAGCCATTGCCTCACAGGCATTCAATCTGCCAGCCGCCATTCTCGATGGGAACGTCAAACGGGTGCTTTCCCGCTATTTTATGGTGGAAGGAGCCCCCGGGCAGGCCTCTGTAATAAAACAACTCTGGAGTCTGGCCTGCGCCTGCATGAGTCACGAACGCCCGGCTGATTACACTCAGGCGATCATGGATTTGGGCGCAACCTGTTGTACGCGCTCCAGACCCGATTGTGACCACTGCCCTTTACGCTTAAGCTGCCAGGCAAGGATTCATGAGCGTGTGATGGATTTTCCCTTTGCAAAAATCAAAAAAATCCGTCCGATCAGGCATGAACAGTTTTTATTATTGCACACGGAGGATCAGCGCATTTATCTGGAACGACGCGCGTCACCAGGTTTGTGGGGCGGTCTGTGGTGCCTGCCGGCAGTGGAGCCGGATTGTTGCCCTGAACAGTTTGTGTCTGAGCAATACGGGCTAATCTGTGACTGCGTAAAAGACATCATGGAGATAGAACATTCGTTCACTCATTTTCATCTTCACATCAAAGCGCGCTCTGTGGCCGTCAGTATGGCAGGTGAGGATTTTCAGGGATCAGGTCGCTGGTTTACGCAAGAGGAACTGGGCAGCGTGGGCCTCGCAAGGCCCGTCACCCGTATTATTCAACGCGCAGTGCAGGCGCGCATGTCAGGAACGTAAATCAAGAACAGGCTGCTCGCATTCAAAATAGGCAGCCACTCGCCCAGTGCTGACATGTTCAAGAGAATCAGGCTGCCAGCGAGGATTTTTGTCTTTATCGATCAACAGGGCTCTTACCCCTTCATAAAAATCGTGGTCAGCCATAAAATGCCGGACCAGGCAATAATCCATCCTGAGACAGTCCCTTAGATCCAGCGTTTTGGCACGCTCAATCTGAGCAAGGGTCACACACAGACTGGTCGGAGATTTTTGACGCAGACTGGCAGCAGTGGCAGCAGCCCACGGGACCTCACTGCTCTCCAGGGTCGCCATCAGGTCTGTCATGTTGTCAGCAGCAAAAAAGCGCCTGATGTTCTCCTGCTCGCTGGCGAGCGGAGCCGTCCCTGTCACAGACAATGACTGTAGTAATCGATCAACCTGCTGCCCGGCATTAACGCTCAGATCCAGCTGATGTAATCCCTCCATAATCCGTGGAAAATGCTCCGCCGGCACAGTGAAGCGCACCAGGCCTGCCAGCAGCGCGTCCTGAGCATTCAGGCGATTTCCGGTCAGGCCAAGCCAGACACCGATACGGTCTGGGCAGCGTGCCAGGAGGTAGCTGGCACCAATATCCGGAAACAGACCGAGGCCGGTTTCCGGCATGGCGAACAGAAAATTTTCACTGGCCACGGGATGCGAGCCGTGAAGAGATATGCCGACACCACCGCCCATGGTAATCCCATCCATCAGGGCAATATATGGTTTTGAAAACTGATGAATAAAATGATTGAGACGATACTCATGCCAGAAAAACTGCATTTGCTCCGGGCTCTTTGCCAGACCTTGATCATATAACCAGCGGACATCGCCTCCAGCGCAAAACGCCTTGCCAGGCGCGGCCTGCAAAACGACCGCATGAATCTGCGGGTCCTTCTCCCAGGCTGCCAGCTGCTCATGCATCAGCCTGACCATATCCAGCGTGATTGCGTTTAGAGCACTGGGCCGCGACAGAGTAATAACGCCAAGCTGCTGCCGACGTTCAAAAATGATATCCGCCGTCATGGATCAGACCCCTCGAAAACTGGCGGGACGCTTCGACAGAAAGGCAGAGACCCCTTCCTGTTTGTCCTGGCTGGCGCAGGTCAGGGCAAAGTGCACGGCCTCCAGATGCAGGGCATCGGGCAGGTTCATATCGAAGCCTTTATCAATCACCTCCATGGTGCTGGCGATTGCGAGCGGCGCCATGGACATGATGGTTCCCAGCAGACGCTCGCCCTGCTCCAGCAGCTCACTGCCTTCATAAACACCCGTTACCAGCCCCCATTGTAATGCCGTTTCGGCATTGATGAAACGCCCGGTCAGGCACAGATCCAGAGCGCGGCCCTTACCCACCAGACGAGCCAGACGCTGCGTACCACCGTAACCCGGTATCACGCCCAGCTTTACCTCAGGCTGTCCAAACTGCGCACTGACCGCAGCAATACGCAGCGTGGCCGACATGGCCAGCTCACAGCCACCGCCAAAGGCAAATCCGTTAATCGCCGCCAGAGAGGGTTTGCCCAGTGTTTCCAGCTGACGGAATACCGCCTGCCCGGCACAGGCAAACTCATATCCGCTTTGTGCATCGCATTCAGCAAGGCGGGAAATATCAGCGCCGGCGCAGAAAGCCTTGCCCGCTCCAGTCAGCAACAGAGATTTTACCCTGCTGTCGGTTTTGGCCTCTGCAAACGCACAGGCCAGCTCCTGCAGCACATCGCTGTTCAGGGCATTTAGTTTTTCCGGGCGATTCAGGGTAATCGTCATGATTCCGGTACTGCTGGTACTGCACTCTATTACGGCCATATTTTTTTACTCCTGTCAGTCAATCAAGTAATCATCATCCAGTGTCGATTTAGCAATAATTTCCCGCATGATTTCGTTGGTTCCCTCCAGAATCTGGTGAACACGCAGATCGCGGAAAATACGCTCAATCTGATAATCGTGCAGGTAACCATAGCCGCCATGCAGCTGCATGGCTTTGTCGCTGATTTGGAACGCCACATCTGTTGCCTGACGTTTGGCCATGGCACAATACATGGGTGCATGTGGGTCCTGTTTATCCAGCGCATCGGCGGCGCGATGCACCATTAAGCGAGCGGCCTCAAAGTCCGTGAGCATGTCCGCAAAATTAAAGCGCAGTGCCTGCATCTGGGTCAGAGGTCTGCCAAACTGATGACGCTCCTTTAAGTAGGATTGAGTCAGCCGCAGACAGGCCAGTGCGCCGCCCAGCGAGCAGGAAGCAATATTGACCCGACCACCATTCAAGGCATTCAGGGCGATTTTAAATCCCATGCCTTCATTACCGACCCGGTTGGCTACCGGAACACGGCAGTTTTCAAAAAACACCATGCAGGTTGGCTGACTGCGCCAGCCCATTTTTTTCTCCAGCTTACCGAAACTCAGGCCCGGCGTGTCTTTTTCAACCAGCAGGCAGGAAATACCATGATGAGATTCGTCACCGGTGCGCACCATGCATAAATATACATCACTCACACTGCCGCCGGAAATGAAGGCCTTTGCACCATTCAATACGTAGTGATCCCCATCCAGAACAGCCTTGGTTTTCAAAGAGGCGGCGTCAGAGCCGGAGTCAGGCTCGGTCAGGCAATAGCTGGCCAGTAATTCCATACTGGTCAGGCGAGGCCCCCATTGGACGCGCAGAGCCTGATCGGCGTAGCGGTCAATCAGAGAAGTCACCATGTTGTGAATAGACAGATACGCAGCCGAGGGGATGCAGCCGGTGGCCAGCTGCTCAAATATCAGCGAGGCATCGAGGCGCGTCAGGCCGGAGCCGCCGATGTCTTCTGCCGCCGCCATCCCCCCCATGCCTAATTGGGCTGCCTCGCGAAACACATCAACGGGGAAGTGGCTGTGCTCGTCCCAGCTGGCGGCGTGAGGTGCCAGTCTGTCACGCGCAAAATCACGGGCCATATCACGAAATGCCTGATGCTCTTCGCTGAGTAGAAAGTCCATAGCGTTGTCCTTTGAATTTATTTGTCCGATACCTGGAGTTTGTTTATGATGCCACAAATAAAGATGTTATTATTGCCAATTTTTGGCGTTTACGAAATAAAAGAAGAAAAAAATCTCATGGAAACTGCCAGTTATAATCCAACCAGTGCAAATGACCCCTCATCTGTTCTGAAAAAATACTTTGGTTATGATGCCTTTCGCGGTTTGCAGGAAGCGATTATTACGGATATTCTTGCCGGTCGCGATACCCTGGTACTGATGCCAACCGGCGGAGGAAAATCGCTGTGCTATCAGGTTCCGGCTCTGATTCGTCCCGGCGTGGCCATTGTCGTATCGCCCCTGATTGCGCTGATGGAAGATCAGGTAGCCGCGCTGCGCCTGCAGGGCATACGGGCAGCATACTACAATTCATCATTAAACAGCGCCGACTCGCGCAGGGTTTTATCAGACTTACACAATGATCAGCTGGATCTGCTGTATATCGCACCGGAACGCCTGGTCAGTGATGCGTTTCTTGATCGTCTGAACGACTGCCGCATAGCCCTGTTTGCTATTGACGAAGCGCACTGTATTTCACAGTGGGGGCATGATTTTCGCCCGGAATACGCTGAGCTTGGCCGTTTAAAATCAGGTTTTCCCGATGTGCCGGTCATTGCCCTGACAGCCACAGCCGATCAGCAGACGCGCCAGGATATTGTCGCCAAACTGCAGTACGAACCAACGATTCATCTGGCGTCGTTTAACCGCCCCAATATTCATTATCGCGTGGTGCCCAAAAACAACCCGACGAGGCAGCTCAGTCAGTTTCTGGAGACACAGGAATCTCAGGCCGGGATCATTTATTGCGGTACGCGTAACAACGTGGATAAACTCACTGGCAAACTGCAGGAACTGGGCTTCCATGCACGTGGTTACCATGCCGGGATGTCTCACAGTGAGCGCCGTGAGGTTCAGTCCCTGTTTCGTCATGACCGCACCGACATCATCGTGGCCACTATTGCCTTTGGCATGGGCATAGACAAGCCCAACGTACGTTATGTAGTCCATTACGATCTGCCAAAAACCATTGAAAGCTACTACCAGGAAACAGGACGCGCCGGTCGCGATGGCCTGCCGGCACAGGCCCTGCTTTTATATGATCCAGCCGACAGCGCCCGCCTGCGCAGCTGGGTTCATGCCATTGAGGACAACCAAAAGCAGCGCGTGGAAAACAACAAGCTGAATCACATGGTCGCTTTTGCAGAAGCCAGCCACTGCCGCCGCCAGATTTTACTGCGTTATTTCGATGAGCCCTGCGACACGGCCTGCGCTTATTGTGATATCTGCGATAACCCACCCATCATGCAGGACGCCACCGAAGATGCGCAGAAACTCCTGTCCTGTATTTATCGCCTGAAGCAGAGTTATGGCATGGGCTATGTGATTGATGTTTTACGCGGATCGGCCTCAGAGAAAATTGAGCGCGCCGGCCATCATCAGCTGAGCACCTATGGTATAGGCAAAAATCAGAGCAGCAACTACTGGAAATTGCTGGCCTGGCAGTTGATACACCAGGAATATTGTTATCAGGATATTCATCATTTCAATGTCCTGCGTCTGACCAAAAAAGCCGGAGCCCTGCTGAAGGGTCAGGAAACGATTATGCTTGCGCTGCCTGATCCGGCGCTGCTGAAAGAAAGCAAAAAATCGAAAAGCCGTCATTCGGCGGAGCAGAAAAACCATCCGCTCTTCGATACCCTTCGCAATCTGCGGCGACAGCTTGCTGACCAGGAAGGCAAGCCACCGTTTATGATTTTCAGCGATAATACTCTGCATGAAATGGTGTCAAAAAAACCGGAATCGATGGATGATTTACTTGATGTATCGGGTGTTGGTCAGCATAAATCAAGCCATTACGGTTTGAAGTTTCTGAAGGCGATACGGGAATATCTGGCGGTGGAGGCCTGAATGGGGCAGGCACCCTGCCCCCCCACCCCGCGTTACCCTGTATTACCTGGCCTGCATTCTCAACGCGCCATCCAGTCGAATCACCTCGCCATTGATCAGGCGGTTTTCTATGATATGCAGCACCAGAGATGAGAATTCCTCTGGCTTTCCTAATCGCTTCGGAAAAGTGACCGTTGCGGCAAGACTGTCCTGCACCTCCTGAGGCATATTTAACAGCATGGGTGTGGCAATCAAACCTGGGGCTATGGTATTGACGCGTATCGCCTGAGCCGCCAGTTCGCGTGCTGCCGGGAGGGTCATGGATACCACACCGCCCTTGGACGCGCTGTAGGCCAGTTGGCCTACCTGCCCTTCAAACGCCGCAATAGAGGCCGTATTGATGATCACCCCACGCTCCTGGGTTTCCTCGTCAACGGGCAGGTTCATCATGGCAGCAGCTGTAACCCGCATGACATTAAACGTACCCACCAGATTAATATCGATTACCTGTTTGAACGCGGCCAGAGGCATGGCACCCTCTTTGCCAACCATCCGCTTAGCCGGAGCAATACCTGCGCAATTGATGACAATACGCGGGATGCCGACTTGACTGATAGTTTCCTGCATGGCCCGCTCAACCTCAGTATCCGAGCTGACGTCGCAGGCAATGGCGAGCACATTGGCCTCTTCGGCGACTGAGTCAATGTGTCTGTCCCACAAAACCACGCGCACACCGCGGGCGCGCAAAGCCTCAACACAGGAACGCCCCATACCGGAGGCTCCGCCGCTTACTACAGCGATGGTATTTTGTAATGTCATAGAATCCTCTTAAATGAATATGTCAGGAAAAGGGTAGCAAAAAATGTTAACCCCCGTATAGTGGCGCTCGCAATGACGGACGATTGACTTGATGCCTCGTTTTCCGTGAATATGGTCTTTTCTCCTGGAGATACTCATGCTGCTCAAACACGATCAATCCTGTCTGTTACTCATTGATGTACAGGAAAAACTGGCGCCACACGTGCTGAAGGAAAAAGAGTTACTGGCCCGTTGCGAATGGCTGATGTCGCTGGCAAATGAAATGAAGGTGCCGATGCTGGTTAGCGAGCAATACCCCAAAGGCCTGGGCGTCACCGTATCACCGCTGCGTGAGCTGGCGGGGCAATCGGAAACCATTGAAAAAGTCTATTTTTCCTGCTGGCGTGATGCCGGGTTTAAGGCCGCACTGCAGGCCGTGCACAGGAAGCAGCTGATTTTGATCGGCATGGAGACACACGTCTGTGTTTTACAGACTGCGCTTGATTTGGTTGAAGCTGGTTATGATGTGTTTGTGGTAGTCGATGCGGTCAGCAGCCGTCATGAACCGGACTACCGCTACGGCCTGAAACGCATGAAGCAGCATGGCGTAAATTTGATTACATCAGAAATGGTGCTGTTTGAGTGGGTAGAAAAAGCAGGTACACCAGAATTCAAGGCATTGAGCAAGGGCTGGCTGCAGTAGAGCCGGCGAAAGCCACACGGTATTTTTTTAAGAAGATGTCAGAGGTCTGGCCTTCCTTTTCAGAAGAATCCCCGCAAAAACAATACCTGACTCATAAAACAGGCACATGGGAACAGCCAGCATGATTTGCGAGACTACATCAGGAGGCGTCATGAACATGGCGAGAATAAAGGCGCCTACGATAACATAAGGACGCGCTTCAATCAGGGATTTTATCGAGCAGACGCCCTGATAGGCCAGGAGAGCAACAATTACCGGAATCTCAAAGGCAAGACCAAAGGCCAGTATGAGTTTGAGACAGAAATCCAGATATTGGCTGATATCCGGCATCGCCGTAACACCCTCCGGTACCATCACCATAAAAAACCGGAACACAACAGGAAAAAAGACAAAATAGACGAACAAGGCTCCCATATAAAACAAGATACTGCTCAGAACCATAAACAGCCAGAGAACGCGTCTTTCGTTCTCGTACAAACCTGTTGAAACAAACATCCATGCCTGAAAGATAAAATATGGCATGGCTAAAAAAACAGCGGCAATCATAGCCAGTTTTAAAGGCACAAAGACGGGCGATACAATACCTGTGGCTATCAGCGTGTGCCCCTGGGGCATTTGCTTGAGCAACGGCATTGCCAATATGGAAAAAAGATACTGAGAAAAAGGCAGGAGGAAGAGCATCAATACCAGCAGTACGACGAGGCATTTAAGCAGTCGCGCTCTCAGCTCAGAAAGATACGTCAGGATGCCGGGCATATCCATCATCAGCTGCTCACAATAAAAACTGTCTATTCATCAGATTTTTTATTGCCTGTGTCGCTGTCGGCACCCTGTTGCGAACCTGCGCTCGCACCGCCCTCATTCAGTCCCTCACGAAAACCTTTGAGCATGGCGCCCAAATCGCTGCCTATGCTTCGTAAACGCCCTGTGCCAAACACCATCACGATGATTAACATGATCAGCAATAACGATCCCAGGCTAACCCCTCTTATGCCCATACCTTTCTCCATTGAAGAGCAACATTCGCGTATTAATCATAACATAAGCTTAATCACGTGACTCGAGCAACCGATTTTTCAGTTTCCGAGCCGTGACGGTCACAGTTCGGTAATATCAAACCAGCGCAAACAAAGCCGCTGTCAGATAATTGCCTTCCGGGAAGGCCGGCAGAGTCGGATGGCAGGCTGAAGGACCGAATACACCCAGCAGACGAACCTGTTTCTGCACAGCCAGAGCCTGACTGCTGACCAGATTGCAAAATTCCGCTGACGACAGCGCCGAAGAACAATTGCAGGTCATCAATAACGAACCTGCGCGCATCGCCTTGAAGGTTTCACGATGCAGAAAACGATAATAGTTTTTTGCCCGCTGCAAATGCTGTTGCGAAGGCACCAGCTTTGGAGGATCGAGAATGATTAAATCATAATCACCAGCCTGACTCAGATAATCGCGGGCATCCGCCTCGACGAACTGAATGCTGTCGAGGCCATTCAGCCGTGCATTCGTTCTGGCCTGTTCAATAGCCTGAGCGGAGCTGTCAATCGCCGTGACTGATTCGGCTCCAGCCTTCGCAGCATGCAGCGCAAAACCTCCCGTGTAGGTATACAGATCAAGTACTCGCTTCCCCCTGGCCAGAGCTGCAATGCGTTGATGATTTTCGCGCTGGTCAAGAAAAAGGCCGGTTTTTTGTGCCTGAGCAACATTCACTTCATACTGAATGCCTGCCTCAAGCACCACCACTGGATTCGTGGCTTCTGCCACATCAGAAAATTTCCAGCCATCCTGAGCCAGAGGCTTGCTCTGCGCCAGCCAGACCACATCGTCACTGGCCGTCACATCCAGGATGCATTGTCTGATCACGTCCTTATGCGCTTCCACCCAATAGGCTGAACTGGCTACCACATAACGGTTGTTAAAACAGTCAATGGTCAACCCTGACAGGCCATCCGCTTCGCTGTTAAATACACGAAAGGCTGTAGTCTGTTCATTTGGCAGGTTCAAGGCTCGTCGCAGTGACAAGGCCTGCTTCAGACGCATGGTCACGAGACTGGCTATTGATACCTCAGGCATTAATTCCCAGGCCAGAGCCAGAACCCTGACGCGATACAGCGAATGTTCGTTAAACACACCAACCGCAAGCAGCTCATGCCCGGCACCGTAAACGTCAACCAGTTCACCGGTTACCAGTTTTCCTTTTGTGCCTGCAATCGCTTTGGGGAAAATCCACGGATGCCCACGCAGGACAGTGTTTTGTTTGCTTTGCTGAAGATAAACGGCGGATCGCATAGAGGTTTCCCGTGCTGTAAAAATCGGCTAATCTACACTAAAGACCCTGGCTGTGTCTAACTCACCGGGCAAGATTATGAGTGAATTTATTCAATACTGTTAAAAGGACTTTCATGCGTCAAGGCTATACACACCCTGCTCTCTGTCTTATTCTGACACTGATTTGCACACCGCTCACCGCCTCGCCCTGGTTTACCGGCCCTATTCTGGCGCCTGCCGGCCACACACTGCCAAGGGGGCATACCAATCTGGAAACCTATGGTTTTTTTACCCATGTAACTCGTGTCTTTGATAATAACGGGAACACGGTACCTGTTCCCTACACTGCCAACAACACATTAAATCCTTTGTTTACCCATGGTTTGACGGATCGCATGGATCTGCAGTTTAGTCTGCCCATGGCCTATAACCGGGTAAATGGTGTTCGCGCCCATCATATTGCCGATACGTCCATTACCCTTGGTTATCAGGTGATGGAACAAAAAGAATCCCGCTGGCGGCCCAACTTACGCATCACTCTTCAAGAGAGCATCCCAACAGGACGTTTTGAGCAATTGATCCCCCGAAACAATGGCGCAGACGCCACCGGCATAGGGACCTGGCAGACAGAACTCAATTTAAATTTTCAGCACCTGCACCAGTTTAGCGAGAAGCATTACCTACGCACCCGGTTCAGTCTTGGCTATGCCGCAGCGAGTAACGTGAATGTAAACGGTATAACACCGTATGGAAGCGGCATCGATGCCGATGGCAATCTCTTTCCCGGTAATCTGTATACTATCGACCTGGCAGGAGAGTTTACGCTGAACCAACAATGGGTTGCTGTGATGGAGGGGTATTACAGCAATCGGGGCGCCACTCGTTTTGCTGGTTTTCCTGGTTTTAAGGCGCCGGGGGTATTGGCCATTGTTGGTAATCGCATGGCAGAACAGATATCTCTTGCTCCGGCCATTGAATATAACATCAATGCCAATGTGGGCGTGATTGCTGGATTCTGGTTTGCGCTTGTCGGAAAAAATTCAGCCGATTTCCGTTCACCGGTTGTTGCACTCAATGCGTATTGGTAGATGGATGACAGAGCGCCTTGCGGCATGTTAGCATCGCTTTTTTCTTCATGACGAGTGACAGCAATGTGGTTTAACAACGCACTGATTTACAACTACGAATTAAAGGACGAGTGGAACCTGCTCGAGCAGCTGGCCGAAGAGCGCCTGAAACCCTGCCCGCCTCACGCCCGTTTTATTTTTGGCTGGTCGCCGGTGTTTGATGACGAGCTGGTTCACGAAGTGGCCGGTGCCGCCATGCTCTGCCTCGGCAAGGAAGAACGCATCCTGCCGCGTGGTGTGATTAACAAACAACTGGCCGATCGGGTCAAGGCACTGGAAGAAGCCCAGGGGCGGGTTATCAAGCGCTCCGAGAAGGCTCAGCTGGCTGAAGATCTGGAGTTTGAGCTGTTGCCCAAGTCGTTTTGTGTTCAAAAACGTCTGCCAGCCCTCTTCGACACCGTCAGCAAACGTCTTATCATCAACACAGCCAGTGAAACACAGGCCTCACAGGTCACCTCTCTGCTGCGCAAATCAATCCCAGGTCTGCAGCTGGAACCCCTGTTCCACCATGAAAATCTGGCCGTGCGTTTTGCCGAGTGGATCACGCATCCTGAAACCCTGCCAAAATCATTCCAACTGGCGTCCGACTGTCTGCTCTTCGCTCAAAACGATGAGAAAAAACGCGTGACCTGTAAGGGATATGAACTGCCGGCTGATGAGATCATCACCCTGTTATCCCAGGGACTGGTGGCGGCTGAGCTGTCGTTGGTCTGGAACGAGCGTATTCAGTTTACTCTGACCCAGGATCTGACCTTCAAGCGTTTAAAAAGCCTGGATTATCTGATCGACGAATTTAACGAAACGCGTCAGCTGGAGGAAGAATACCTGCAACGCGATGCGGCACTGGCGCTGTTATGCGGAGAGTTGAAAGGACTCACGGATGACTTAATGAATGGCCTGGCCAGTTCAGCAGCAGCCGGTCTCGAGCCAGCCGCTGTTATGCTTAACGAGACCGTTCAGGAAGAAGAACCTGCATTTTGACAGTGTTTTCCGACCCGGAATGGATTCGGGCCGGATGATAATAAAACGTCTGAAGCTTATTCCTGTTCTTTACTGAAAGTACAGGAATAGTCGCTGGCGTTTCTCTGTTGCGTATCTGCCAGGTCCAGATCTTGTGCTTTCATAACCAGTTGCCCATTGTTTAATGACATCACCGTCTGGCTGATATAGGTTTCCACTGTGCTGGGGGTATTGTAGGGATAGTCCGAATGTAGTTTTAACACGGACACATCTTTTATCGTTAAAGTAGACATGTCTTCACTCCATTCAAGCGCGGTATGCTCAAAAGACGAGCCCCTGTTGTCTGATGATGAATCAGTCTGGAATGGTCCTATTTCCATGGGCTCGCCGTTTATAACAATACTCTCATCGTCGTTTTTCAGGATGAGCGCAAGGGGAAAGGTTCCGCCCTGAAAACTGCAGGTACCTGCCCAGCTTCCTGAAAAATCGGCATATTTTTGACCTTCTTTTTTCGGGTGTACTGTTACGGACTTGTGTACAGGCAACCTGTCATGCATTAATTTTTGAAAAAAATTTGCCGCAAACAGCGGGGCTGTAAACAGACTTCCTGCAACAGCAGCAGTAACCAAAGCTTTTTTATTCATTACGTCCCTCTAAATTGATAAGAAAAAAGGTAACTACTCAGGTTGAACCCACGTCATCCTGAACGTAGTGAAGGATCGCCTGATTTTGGCTCAAAGCTAAACAATTGGAGATCCTTCGCTACGCTCTGGATAACGTACCTGGGTAGTTACAAAAAAGTATATTGCTTCTTGCCGCATCATCTTATGCCACAGAATTTTTTTTATCAACAAGTCGAGGGGAGAGCGCGTGTCAACAGGTGCTGGATCCATTTAGCAGTGAATGCCATCTGGCGTCATGAGGACAGCCAAGGAAATATGCCGGTTAATATCATGACTGACAGCAGACAGATTCCCTTTATGGTTTATGGCTGCCGAGTATTCCCAGCACTGAATCTACAAGCTTCTGCCTTACAAAACAGAACAACAGCCAACATTCAGCAGGTTTTCGTCTTCAGCAGTACGGGCAGGTTCCGATGCAAAAAAGATGGGATCGAAAGAGGAATCCGAAGCGCTCTCTTCATCCGATGACGAGGGCGGGCACAACGCAATCGCCTGCTCCGTATAGCTCAAATCCAGACGTTCAAAACCGTGGATAATTGTTTCGACGGACGAACGTCTGTCCGCTAAGGGATGAAGAGCCATCGCCAGTATGGCGCGTATTTCGCCCCGGTCGTTTTCGCTTAATTTCTCCTCTATTCCTGCAAAGAGACCTTCAAGATTGTGGTTTCTGTGAATGCGCTCCCAGACATCAAAAGGCGTAGCTCCAAATGAAAGAGAGGATGATCCCCAAATCTGAGCGATAACTTTTGCCAGGGAAAAATTATCTGTTTTGGATGAAACTTTAGCAAAGTTCTGCTGCATAACCTCTGGAGACACGAATATCTGCGTTCCAACAGAACGTTCCAGCCGTTCACTGGACAGGATACTGAGGCCAAAATCAATGAAGTTAACCGTGAAGGGACTGGAAGACAAATCAACCATAATGTTTTCCGGTTTAATATCGAGATGGATCAGCCCGTTGACGCTGACCTGCTCCTTAAAAGCCTGCAAAAGGGCCAGAGTTAATGCCCGGCGCTGGATCATGCTCATGCCATCCAGCGGTCTGTGACCGGTTTGATCGGGCTCTACAATATCAAATAAACGCACGCCCGGCATGCGATCCATGATGAGAGCGGCCCCTTTGGGAGTATTTTCTACGTATTTGGCGTGGAGATTTTTTACCAGAGCTGTGTTTCTGGCTTCCAAACGAGCCCGCCGCTCGCCTCCGGCCAGGTATTTAATCATTCGAGCACGGCCATCAGCTCCTGTCTGCCTGAATGCATCATTTTTCAAGGTCTGATCGATTAAGGAAACAACGTCTCTGGTGCCTTGCAGGTCTTTCCTCAGCTCTGCTCCGACAAACTCAAATCGCGGTTCATCAGGCTTCTCCGCTTTGCGTCGCCTCGCCACCACATCATTCTCTAATACCAGCGTGCTGCCTGTTTTTTCGAGCGTAATGCTCGTGCCCCTGGCCCAAAAGGGGGCATGTCCTTCGCTAAGCTGCTTTTGAAAAAAGCGATATATATGTTTGGCTTTGTGTTCGGAATAAGGCATGGATACAGTCACGAGCTGATTAACTGGAACTTATTGTATCAACTGAAGGATTTAAGATAAAATCGTCGATTATTAGTCATTGTAGCCCGGATTAGCGTCAGCGTAATCCGGGAAACAGGCCATAATCGAGGAACCGTGCCGGGATGACCATGGCATCCCGGATTACGCTGACGCTAATCCGGGCTACTTGCTTTTTCATTAATCCCTTCGACGATAGCCCAGGCTGGGGAATCGCTCTTATAAAATGAGTCGCTGACCGCATAACCAATCACGGCAGCCAGTTGCCCGTCGATAAACAGCAGAGGTATCCGGCTGCGCAGCCAGGTTGGAATATCCCATTCCTGAAGAAGTTTTTTTAAGGATTTGTTTTGCCCGTGCCAGCGAAAAGACTCGCCTCCCTGGCGAAAGCGAATTTCCAGAGAGGCACCCTCAGGTATGCCCAGCCCCTGCCTCGAAGACCGGGCGGTGAGCAGGGTATGCTTTAGCTGCAAGGGTTCGGGAAAAGATGTCCAGGCCCACCGCTGCGAACCAGTTGATGGCGCACGCTCATATGGCAGCAGATACAGCGTATGCCTGTGTCTGCGCACGACAGATTCGGCAAACGAAACCTCGGGCATGGCATCGTCCCGCGCCGGAATCAGTTCGTACAGTAAACGATCCAGCGTTTTCGTATTTGGCAAGGTCTGTGTGTGATGTTTTAACCAGGCACGTAATACATGAATGCGCTGCGCGACGGTCAACGCGTCCAGACAGGAAAGCGACAGCGTAGGCAGACTTAAATCAATGTCCGTCTGGGCAACCCCCTCTTCCAGCAAATCCTGAGCCTGCTGGCAATGCGCAGCCGTTCGCGCCAGACGGGCTGAAATGGCTGGCCAGCGGGTCTGCAACAGGGGCAGAACCTCGTGCCTTAAAAAATTACGCGAAAACGCCTGGTTGTCGTTGCTGTCGTCCTCTATCCAGGTCAATTGATGACGAATCGCCCAGGCAGCCAGCTCACTGCGGGAGCGCTGGAGCAAAGGACGCCCTGCCTCGGCTGCACCCATCTGTCTCAGCGCACGCATGGCGCCCAGCCCCTCAACACCCGCACCACGGAAGAGTTGCAGCAACAGGGTTTCAGCCTGATCATCCTGATGGTGGGCGAGCAACAGGAGGTCCCCCGCCTTAAGCAGGCTGTGAAATACCGTGTATCGGGCCTTGCGTGCCTGCTCCTCCAGGTTCGAACTGGAATCTATCGCTACCTGTTTTGCTATAAAGGAGATACCCAGCAGGCGGCATTGTTCCTGACAATGCGCCTCCCAGGCCGAAGCGCGGGGATTTAAGCCATGATTAACATGAACGGCAACCATTTTATCGCGCCATTCCTTTTGCTGAGCCATACAATGGAGCAGAACGGTGGAATCGAGCCCGCCGCTGTATGCCAGAATCAGGCGAGAGGCCGCACTCAGTCGAGGCAGCCAGTCGGGGCTCAGTAAATCAGACACAGGCTCCCATCGCCATAAATTTTTGATAACGCTGTTCCAGCAGCACGTCCATAGACAAAGGACGTAAGACATTCAGCTCTTCAATCAATACGCTTTTCAAACGGGCGGCCATGGCCTCCAGGTTGCGATGCGCACCGCCTAAAGGCTCTTTGATCACTTCATCAACCAGACCAAAACCCGCAATTTTTTCTGCGGTAATACCCATGGCCTTGGCGGCATCAGCGGCTTTGGCAGGATCTTTCCATAAAATGGAAGCGCAGCCTTCAGGAGAAATAACCGAATAAATACTGTACTGCAGCATCAACACCCGATCACCCACACCAATGGCCAACGCACCGCCGGAGCCAGCTTCGCCCGTTACCGTACAGATAACCGGTGTTTTCAGACGGGCCATTTCCAGCAGATTACGGGCAATCGCTTCCGATTGATTGCGCTCTTCTGCACCAATACCGGGATACGCACCAGCCGTGTCAATAAACGTGAACACGGGCAGTCTGAATTTCTCAGCCAGCTTCATCAGGCGCAGCGCTTTGCGGTATTCTTCCGGGCGGGCCATACCAAAATTGCGGTACACCTTTTCCTTGGTCCGCTTGCCTTTTTGATGCCCGATGACCATTACCGCCTCACCGTTCAGACGCGCCATGCCACCAATGATGGCGGGCGCACAGGAATAGTGGCGATCGCCATGCAGTTCCTGAAAATCGGCAAAAATGGCTTCGATGTAATCGGTCGTCTGGGGGCGCAGGGGATGACGCGCCATCTGCGCGACCTGCCATGGCTCCAGTTTTGACAGAATGGAAGCGGTCAATTCCTGCAGTTTGGCTTCAAGACGGGAAATTTCCTCGCTTAAATTCACTTCATTATCGTTGCTCACCATACGCAGGGCATGAATTTTCTGATTCAATTCCTCGATGGGCTGCTCAAAATCCAAAAATTGTCGACTCATTTGTTACTCGTTTGTTGTATATATGCGCTATGATAACCGCAACCCGATATTGATGCTACTATATCACATGAACAAACCCCGGCTTGACCGCACACAAATCGACATTTGGCAGTTTTCGCTGGCACGGGAGCCAGAACACGCCTTTGAACAATTGAATGACGAAGAAAAAATCAGGGCACGCCGCTATCACTTTGAACGACATCAACGACGCTTCATTGTAGCGCGCGCCATGCTGCGCGCTATTCTGGCCGCTTACCTGAACGAGCCGGCCCGTCAGCTGCAGTTTGATTTTAACAGACAGGGCAAGCCTTTCCTGGCACATCCCAGTAACATTCAGTTCAATCTCAGCCACTCCGGCGAATGGGCACTGCTGGCGGTTGGTCGGGAGCACCCCATGGGTATCGATCTTGAGTTTTTTTCAGCCAGACCTTATGTGGATCTCGGTGCTCAGTTATTTTCCGACCGCGAAATGCAGGGTCTGCGCGCACTCCCCTCTCGTCTGCAGGCCCTGGGTTTTTTTCATGTGTGGGCTCAGAAAGAGGCATTTATCAAGGCATCTGGCCTGGGCCTGTCGTATCCCACCCGTGAGTTCAGCGTTTCATCTCTGCCGGGTGAGGTTGAAACCGTAGAGGACAGGCTGCATCAGCGCAGCTGGCAAATCCGCGCGTTCATGCCCATGGTGTCCTGTTGTGCGGCTCTCTGCCATGATGCCGCCGTCACTACCATCAACAGACAGCAGACGGATCCCTGCGACTGGCTGGGAGACCGCCGCTTATGAAAATATTCAGTACCATACAACAGCGCATTCTCAATTGCCTGAGCGATGGACAGTGTCACAATGGCAATGCTCTGGGTGAGCTTTGTGGTGTATCGCGCACGGCGGTCTGGAAACAGATCAGGCAATTGACAGCCATGGGCGTGGCAATCGAATGTCTGCCCCAGCAGGGATATCAGTTACAGCGTCCATTTATTCCACTGGACGAAAACAGAATCCGCCGTCATCTGAGTGTCAATCAAGGCAGCATGTACTACCACCTGTTTGCCGAGATAGACTCCACCAACCGGTTTCTCAAGGAGTTACCTCAAGGCGATGGCCTGCAAATCTGCAGCGCCGAAATGCAATCCAAAGGGCGCGGTAGATTTGGCCGTGTCTGGCAATCGCCGTTTGGAGAAAATATCTATCTTTCTACCCGCTGGAAGCTGGACTGCTGCCTGTCCAGACTGTCTGGCTTAAGTCTGGTCATCAGTCTGTCTATCATCGATTGTCTGAAACGGATTCTCGGCGAAAACGATATTCGCATTAAATGGCCAAACGACTTGCTGTGGCATGATAAAAAACTATGCGGCGTGCTGATTGAAATCGTGGCCGAAAACAATGCCAGCCCTCAGGTGATTATTGGTGTTGGCCTGAACGTCAATATGGACACAGAGTCTCAACCCATGCCAGATAACCCATGGTGTTCCCTGTTTGAAATCAGCGGCCGGTATTTTGATCGCAATGAATTAATTGCAGCCCTGCTGGACGCGCAGACGCGTTATCTACATCAGTTTTTACAGCACGATTTTGTGTATTTTATGGATGAGTGGCAGGCCGTGGATTATCTCAGAGGACGGTATATCAATAGTGTACAGGCTGGTAAATCGATTACAGGCCATGTCACAGGCATTACAGAGCAGGGGCATTTGTGTCTGCTTGATGAGGATGGGGTCATGCAGGTTTTGTCGTCTGGGGATACCAGTGTGAAACGTGGTGTCTGAGGGAGTTCGTCCCGGACTACATTAGTTCGTCCGGGACAGGATGACTGCGAAGAAATCCGGTTTGTAGCTGTTTACTCGTCTGTATCTGTCGTTTCTTTTTCCTGTTGTATGCGCAGGTAAATTTCTTCACGATGCACAGACACATCTTTCGGCGCGTTGATACCCAAACGAACCTGATTACCTTTTACACCCAGAACCGTGATATTGACATCATCACCAATAATCAGGGTTTCACCTATACGCCGAGTCAAGATCAACATGACTAAATCTCCCTAGAATAGCAACCATTCTTAACATCTTTTAAATAATTATACTCCATAGAACGCTTCCATGGTGCTCAAGATGATTGCAGTTTGAATAATAAACAGCCCAATTTAACTGTCCGCATATCATTTTACACAAGTTTGCTTAACAAATTATTAAGAACCCTGAAATAAATTAGAAAAAAACCTTTCTATTGGACAAAACCCCGGTTTGTCATTCCCGCGCAGGCGGAAATCTATTCAGGAGCTGGCACCGTGCCATATTTGACCCTATCAAAATAAACGGTAGGTTGGGCCTTGGCCCAACATGGAATTGGCATCCAGGGTAATTGTTGGGCCAAGGCCCAACCTACTGTTATTGCTTAAATTTATGTGCATTATTAAAACATTCAGCACGCTAGAGCGATGGCATTGAACAAGGATTTTCCGATTCAGATGCTCTGTTATGACCGTCATCAGAGAGGCCAGGTGGCCGAAAGAAATGAAGACTGCTGGGCCTGGAGTCACTTTTTTTCAAATCGTCGTTACCCGTCAATTCCAGATTAATCAGCCCTCGCTGCGCCATCCATTTCAAAATGCGCTCATGGTTGGCTCGAACCGCAATCAAGGCACAACTCTCCATTATCTGCTCTGTAGACACATACCCCGCCAGCGCCACAAAGACTTCAAAACTACCATGCTTTACCGCCAGCTCTATCGGCTCGAGACCATTCCTGTCTTTTGCACGAAGAAACGCCGGGTTAATTCGTCCCAGCTCTTTAATGGCCGGGACGTTGCAGCTTATCACAGCGACATGCGCCGGTGTATAACCATCATCGCTCTGCTGCATGAAATTGCAGGCGGGAACGCGTTCTGACAACCAGCGCAGTATGCGCTCCTGTCCAGTGCAGGTCGTGCCAATATGTGCAATGGTAGTCCCATTTTTAAAGCTGTCCTGCAGGCAGTCCGGAGCGCGCTCCAGCACAAAATCCAAAATGTGAGTATGGCCACGCGCGGCAGCCAGAAGCGTTGGTGTAAACCCGCCAGTTGTTCGGGCGCTCAGACTGGCTCCTCGTTCAACCAGTAATGCAAACACGGACAATTGACCAAATTCCGCAGCGACATGAAGAGCCGTGTCACCGTTTGGTCCCTCTTCCTCGAGCCAGGCTCCATGATCAAGGTAAAACAGGACAATATCGGTATTACCCTGACAGGCTGCTATACTCAGACCGGGATGTGGCAGGTCACCGGGTTTCTGCAGGGAGTAACCCAGCTCCAGCAACAGCTCAAGGACCGATATCTTCTCATCGAACACAGCCTGGCATTCAACAGACCGCCGCAGATCATCTACCTTGTCGAGTCTTACTCCGCATTCGTGCAGGACTTTTAAGGCGTCTGTACATCCGTTTGATGCCGCAATAAGGGCAGGAGTATACCCGCTGTCTGTCACATGATTCAAAATATCAGTCTGGCCACGATCCAGCTCATGTAACACTCTGAGCACGGCACTTTTGTTCAATCTGGCGGCTTCATGCACCAGCTCAAATCCTGAAACACCCCTTTCATAGAAGTTAACGCCTAAGTCATACAGGGCACGTATGACGTCGACATGACCGGCATGCATCGCTCTGTACAAAGGCGACTTATTTTTTGAATTCATTGCGCTGATATCGATGCCGGACCGGTGCAGTAATTTTAGAATCTCAACCTGGTTGTAAAGAGCCGCAACCATTGCAACGGTTTCTCCCCCTCCCCCTTCGGACTCCAGGTCGATGCCCTTCTCATGCATTTCGTGAATTACCTCAAGCAGACCGTCGCGAGCGGCTATTAACTGAGCAGGCATGATATCAACATTTAAATCTCGCAGCTTCACCAGTGCATCGATATTTTTTTCGGAAATCAAGTTGCTAAAAAAGGCTGCCCTGCTTTCTCCCTCCAGGCATAAACCAGGACTTAATACAGCTAACCGTTCGATGAACTCCCATTGCCCATTTTTAACCGCCCTTGCCACAGGAAGCTCGCCCATGGTGTTTTTTATCAATATGGGCTTGTCATCTCGACCACATATCAAGACAAAGGCCCAAAAGGAACCGTTTTCAGCAGCCAGATGTATCGGCGTATCGCCATTGGCATTGATGGCATTGTAATTCGCGCCAGACTCCAGCAATAGAGCAAGGATCCTGCCGGCATTTTGTCTCGCCGCCACATGACAAAGCGACAGGCCGTCACGAAGGACTTTATCCTTATCAAGACCCAGTTTAAGCAAGGCGTCAAAAACGGTTATATCGTCCTGTTGAAGCGCTTTTATAACAGCCAGCGAGATAGCCATATCGACAGGGGGGCTTAGAAGAATCTGATCTACATCGTTCATTAGCCACGCCAATTCGTCACCAGGATATCTTTTTTTGATCTCAGTCAGGAATAACGACAGTTTCATCAGTGGCAAAAAATCATTATGCGGTGCATTCAACCACAATGAAGCCGTCATGTTTTTACGGAAAAAATCAATTTTCATCAGGCGAAGAAACAAAAACATGCCCCAGGCATTACCCATCAGATGAACCACTGTGTTTGTTTTGTCACGGATATTGACTGGGTTGTCCAAACCAAACTGCAACAGGATATGAGCCATCAGCTCGTACATTTTTTCCTGACCTGAATAGGATGTTTCAAGTGCGCTGGACGACGCATTTTTAATATTGAAAATATTCAAAAAAGTGGGAAAACCCCGTGGCTGAAGTCCTATCACTGCGTCCAGCCAGTCTTTTTCCATGGCGAGGCGCTCAGGCAGTTTATCTGGAGGCAATTTAGCCAATTCCTGCATTTTTTTGCGAACGTCATCTGTAGTAAGGCCGAATGTCTGCTGTTGAGGGGGCGCAGCGGAAAGCTTCGCGGCTCTTCTGCCTGCACCCCGTTTTCCGGGTTTAGGCGCCCGGGCTGGCGGACGGGGCGAAGAGGGAGACGAAGAGGAAGAGGAGGAGGCCGATGAGCAGGCAGGTTCGACCGG
>NZ_JBNVZR010000016.1:0-68921 GCF_052527415.1 Legionella navarrensis
TTCCCGGATTACGCTTACGCTAATCCGGGCTACAAGGGCTGAAAAGTGTTTTCGTAGCGTGTTTCTTTCTGAATTAATGCAAACATTAGGTCAAACATACTGTATGATAATCGTAATCAGTACTGTTTCCATTTAATTTTGACAGGTAAAGTCGTTCCCGCGAAGGCGGGAACGACAGACTATGACCGTGGCTTGTTAGAATGGAAACAAAACCAGATTCCGGGATAAAAGCTCTGGTCAACACATACCATGATCACAAAACCATTTGATATGAAACGGATTTACATTCAGCTTCTCATGCTTTTCATTGGACTTGGCTTTGGCTGTCAAACGCTGGCCTTTGATCAAAATAAAATAAGGAATACCAGCCTGGTTGTTCAGATGCAGCAACGGGAGCTGATTGTGCTGATCCATGGCCTGGTGCGCAGCTCCGCCAGCATGCGACCCCTGCAACGCTGGCTGGAAAAACAGGGATACACGGTTTTTCTCTACAGTTATCCGTCAACACGTTATACGATTCAGGAGCACGGTGCCCGCCTGAATCAATACATTCAGGAAACGCTTGCGAAAAATCCAGGCATCAAAATCCATTTTATTACTCACAGTCTCGGCGGCATCATTGCCCGGGAAGCATTGTTTTCTCTGTCGGACAGGCAGTTAAAACACATTGGCAGTCTGATTATGCTGTCGCCGCCCAATCGGGGATCCTTTCTGGCCAAATTGACAGTGACACTGTTTCCAATGATTCGTCCGATAATCAAGCCACTGGCCGAATTAAGTGACGCCCCCTCATCCTACGTGCATCAGGTGCCTGTTCCCAGGGTTAACATCGGCATCATCGCCGGGCGTTACGATGCCAAGGTTCCGCCGGCTTCAGCCCAGCTGACCGGACAGAACAGTCCGGTTATTATTAATACCAATCACACGTTTATCATGAATAATTCACAGACACGGCAGCTGATCATCCATTTTCTGCAGCATGGCCGCTTTACTGAACAGCCAGACGCGCTCAGGGCTGAATCAGCTCAGGAGCATCCAGAGGCTCTCTTTCCGACGAGGAGCGGCTAAGGGTATCTGCTGAACGAAATAATGAATAGCGCCGCAGTTCGTCTGCTGTCGTATGAGAAAGACGGTTTTTTTGAGTCCAGTCAATCAAGGCATCCAGTTTCGTTGGCGGCGGTTTTGAATCGACGATTTTCTGCCCCATGGCTTTAAAGGAAGTAGCAAAACTGCCAACCGAATTGAGGCCAGCGTAAGCCTCGGCCCATGGACTGTCCATCGAGGTAAGGGAAAAAATATTAGCAGGTGAAACAGCGCTGACTGCCACGTTTCTCCAGCCGAATCCTGCCGACACCGCGTTCATCACGACAGCGACGGCAACAATGGGAATGTGCCGTGGGTGGCGGCGCAGATGATCAAACAGATCAACCGTCAGCTGACGCAGCTCAAATGTATTAATCGCCATGAAGATGGACGAAACCAGGCCCGGTAAAAATCCAATCAGTATTTTCTCGGCCTCACAACTGTCGCTCAATGCGTCGTCGCTCAGCAACTCAACCCCATCATAGCCTTTTTGCGCAAATAACATGAAGGCGGGAATCAGCACCAGCAAAGCCAGAATGATATCAAAGGCCAGTCCGGACAGGTCTTTAAGCTTCTCACCGGTACTGACCGCGTCAACAGAACCAGGCTGGCTTGATAAGCTCTGCAGCAGCTCACGCAGTGTTTCTTCGTCACAGGGCCTGTTTTCCAGCAGCTCATTCGTCTGCCCCTTGAAATCAGTCGCGATATGCTTCAAATGAACGACACACTGTTTTTGCAGACGGACGTCAGAATCAATCAGGGCCGCGACTCTTGAGGAAAGATTAGTAAGACCAGCGTAACGCGACGCAAAGGTTACCCCAACATTCAGCGAAGAAGGAAAAACAGCCGAGATTCTCGCCCAGGGCAGCCATAAATAACTGCTGTAGGCAATGGCTCCATTGGCCAGGCCCGCGCAGGACGACAGCAGGATATTGCCTGTATTGACCGTGAAATGTCTGCAACTGTGAAAATACTGCCCCATTGAATCCTTAAATCGCAAAAAGGCATTTTCAATGAAAAAAGAAAAGAAAACCGTGTTAACAATCTGCGTGTTGACCGCCATCGCAACCGATGCAATTTTGGTTTCGGTTGGCATCTCCTCCCACCATTGCCCGTCAACATCCTCAATGCGCGATTGGGAAGGTTCCAAAAACGCATAGATAGCCGCCGAAAAAGCGGCCAATACCGCAACGGCATAAAAAAACCAGGTTCGCCATGACACCCCCTGAACTGACTGGAGATTTTCTGCGTCTATTTCTTCAATTACGTCAGCGGATTCGACATCCAGATCCGACACGCCCGCCTCGTCCGATCCTTCGGAGTAATCGGGATCCAATTCAATTACGTCAATAGGGTCGGCTGTCATCATAAGAGCACAACACAGGTTTTAGTTTGAAAATAGTCAGACATTGGCTTCTCTCCATAAAAGCGTTATTTCAGTCTACTACTAAACCCAATCGATTAAAACATGACAAATTGATCACTTTCTATAAAATTCTGGAGCGATTGATGTCCTTCCGCATGGAACATGAGGCTAATCAAAACGCTGCCCAAAATTGCGGTAGACGGATCGAACTGGCGGCTGCCTTCAACCGTTTTAAGGCCTCAGTTGCCCGTGATTCCCCCTCTTCCTGTGAGCTGTTGCTGCCCTGGAGATAAGACTCACTGACCCAGGCACCAAACTGCTGATTTTCTTCCACAAAGGTACGTAATCCATGGTTGTATCGAGAGAAGGCCTGGTTCACGTCTCCGTTCGCCGCATACAGCTCCCCCGCCAGAATATAGGCCCCAACCAGCGCGAGACTGGTTCCCTGGCCTGACAGGGGAGAGGCACAATACGCGGCATCGCCAAGCAATGCGACCCGGCCTTTGGTCCAGGAGGACATTTTAACCTGGGTAATCGAGTCAAAATAAAAATCCCGGCAGCGGTCCAGGCGCTGCAGCAGATTATCAGCCTCCCAGCCCATATTTCTGAAGGTGTCTTTTAAAAATCGCTTCTGCTCGTTTTCATCACGCGGATCGCTCAGTCTGTGAGCGGATCGAAACATAAACCCTGCGCGGGCGCGGTCAGGATCTTCATCGCTGCTGACGTGAATCAGCTTTTTACTGCCTTCATACATCAGATCGCAATGATCCAGATTAAGATAGTTGTCGATATCAAAAACCGATATATAGGCGTTCAGATTTTTTAAATGGTATTCCTTTTCCGTAAATACCTTTCGCCTTATGGACGAATGCAGACCGTCCGCCCCTACCACCAGATCAAATGATTCTTTTTTTCCGTCCTTAAAAACCACATCAACACAATCTGTATGTTGAGAAAGGCTGTCTATTTCCTGATTAAAAAAGCAGGGTACATCTGGAATCAGCTGCATCAGGATATCAACCAGTGCACCTCGCACAATTTCAACATCCTCCCCTTCTCTAAAACCAAAGCGCTGCCCTTCTTCTTCATAAAGCGTGTGTCCCTGCGCGTCAACATGACGCCCAATGGCAATTCTGGTGCGCTGCTCACAGATGGTCTGATAAATTCCCATTTTTTTAACCAGTTCAACCGCAACGCCTCGTATGTCAATTGCAAAACCACCCTTGCGCAAGCCATCGTTTTTTTCAATCATGACCGGCGAAAAACCAAAATGCTGCAGCCAGTAGCAAAGAGCCGGCCCGGCAAGGCTCGCGCCAACAACCAGAATTTTTTTAGAACCTGACATGCTTTCTCCCCAGTAGTAAAGTCCCTCAGCCGTTGAGCTGGGGCTAATGCCATAGTACCAGGGTCTGTTGATAATTGCTTTCTATCAGCCTGCGTACTGCGCTTTACGCGCGATATCCAGACAATTCCCGGAATCTTATTGCACACTTGGACCCCGCGCAGGTTGGGTGCCAATTCCATGTTGGGCCAAGGCCCAACCTACGTCATATAATGCAGCCTGCGTGCCGGGGCGATTACATAAGGTGGCACTTCCGCTCGGCGCCACGGGAATCGCGGTTGCGCTCGACTGCCGGCTGATTTGTGTCCTCCGGTGCTGAGGCTTGTGGTATCGCTGGCAGCACCGCATCCAGCTCGGACATGTGCGCGCCATGGTTACGGCGTACATCAGCAGCAGCCTTAAAAAACAGCCTGTCTGTCGGACGCAGTAATCCACGATAAACAGCCTCGGCTTTCTTCTGCTGATAACGCTCGGTTAACCAGTACGCCGCCTTCTCGCTCAGCTGATGCGTGTGTTCGGCAATCTGGCGCAGATGCTCAGTCCGGTAAGGCTTTAACACAACCACGCTCAGACGATTGGCCAGGGCATCAGACAAGGGCAGCCGGTTGCTGGTTGATACCGGGTTCTGTGTAGCCAGAAAGAACGCTCCCGGCTTGTCTGGCGGGTTGCCGTCCGGATCCGTTCCTGACAGCAGGGTATTCAGCAGGAACTCTTCATCCAGACCATTCAGCTCGTCAATCAACATGAACATGCCACCCCGCCAGCCTGCCACAAGCTGCTCGCGTCTTATCGTGCGATCGCTTGTATCAATCTCGACAAACGGAATAGCCCAGGCCGTGAGAAGACGCCGCAGCAACTGCGTCTTGAACACCCCAGGCGGGCCTTCCAGCAAAAGACCATTGATGCCCTGATGCTGACTGACCTCACCGGCCTCTTTTTTCTCCCGAACCAGGATAAGCCTGCGCAGGGTATGCGCAATTTTTCTATGGATGGGAGTCCACGTAAAGTCCCCGCCCAAATCGGGTAAAGGCAAGGCGTGCAGGCGCTCCTGAAGACTTTGAGTGTCTTGTTTTAATTCATGAATGAACACCTTGCCTGCCGCGGTTTTTTTATACAGGCCGCGTAACTCAAGGCTGATTGCATAGCGTATCAGCATCTCATCCGAAAAGCCCTGCAGACAGGGCTGGTGCTTCAAGGCAAAGGCCTGAATACAAATCATCATGGCATTACGCGATGTCATGATAAGACCGGCGTTTAATGCGCGTTGGTGGCAGGACTTGATTAAGTCAAGCTGAGAGGCGGCATCGGAAAAGTGGCCTAAAAGCGGCATCAGGAGCCGGTCCAGAATGGGCAATGAAGGCCTGACTTCCAGATAATGCGGAAATCGTCGGAATAAATCCACTTCCACCCGGCCTTCAAAGCCGAGAAAATTACCCGCCAGGCCTACCCGGTGGCGCTGCGGATCAAGTTGGTATCGCATGCCATTGAGCCAGATGACAAATTCACCCCGCAGCATATGATACAAAAAATGGTAGGATTGATTTTTGCAGTTGGCCTCGTCATCAAACCAAATCGCGATGCCCGTGTCCTGATGAATCCAGTCCATCAGAGCCTCTGGCCCATGATGAATCTTCAAATCAACGTGCTGCTCCCCGGCCCAGGCTGGCAGACCGCGCAAAAATAGCTCGCTTTTACCCGTGCCGGATTGACCAATAAGAAACAGACAGGGCTGCCTTTCAAAAGCGGCCAGCAGCCCTTCAGGCGATAAGGGCAGCGTGTCAGGTTCTGATTTTATGGGTTGACCGGCAGAAAGACGCAGCCCCTGCATGATGTCGGGAATATTCTGAAAATGGCTATGACAAGGGGTACGTGCCAGCGTTTGATACAGGGCTTTACGCGCCGCCCGTTCGGGTTGGGGCAGGCGTTCAAAATCAAGCTCGGGATTATACTCAAGCGTCTGACTGGGAATATTACTCCATCTAACCGGGTCATCGCTGACCAGCGTGATGGAACCTTGAGCCATAATCCGCTCGCCGTTGATAAAAACATGCGGCGGATTCACAAACAGCGTTTGCGCGCGGCGGATGAATTCCGATGAAAACTGTCCGTGTAAAATGACGGGCTCACCATGGCGGATGGCCCGGGCCAAATCCGTCTCACAACTGACGAGGCGCATACCTTCGCGTTTTACGTTCAAAAACAGGGAGTCAAAACGCGTTTTCTCATCAACAGCGATGGAATGCCCCGCCAGTCCGTCCAGGGCAAAATCGAGGTCTGGGCAGAGGATTACCCGTATATTATCAGACAAAGTCAATGGCTGCTCAGATACCCGGAAAGCCTTAAGCGTCTCAGGCAGTGTAATACCGGGCAGAGGCTGAATCTGCAAGGGACAGGATAAGGCCCGGGCCTGTTGCGAGACGGCGTAACCTATGGCCGCATCAAGCGCTTCCGTCACAATAAGGCGCAGGGGCATCTGTGCCAGCAGGCCAGGATGATTGATAATAAAACCAGTCTGCGGATTGATGCCTGTATGAGGTAGAAGCGCACGCCATGTGCGGCTGTTCAAGGGAAACTCGTCTGCAATGAGGTCTGTAAGGGGTAATACAGGTTCTTGTTCAAACTGCGGTCTGGCCAGCTGCACCGAGGCCCCACGCGACAGCGCATGCCATTGTCCATTGGCAAAAAAACGAGCGCTTGCCTGGAGGGTATACATAAACTGCCGAAATTCCCGTTGATGCCATGGCGCATTATGCAGGGTAAGAGTGTCATTTTCCTGCAGTTTCAACAAGGGCCCGGCACGCCACACAAACCCGTCGTCGCAAGGCAGGATACGGCCTGCAATCTCGTCCTTCCAGTTGTCTGCACTGACAACCAGCACATCTCCCGGCCCAATGGGTCTGGAACATAGATCAGGTTTTGCCAGCTCAGGCCAGATGAGCTGTTCCGGCGAGCTTATCCTGTCCATGCGGGAGAGCATGTCCTCAGCCAGTTGCAGTGCACTCAATTTATCAAGCACCATAACGAGGCGCAGGTTGTCAGGCAAAAACACAGAACCCAGACGACGGCCTTCATTGTCAAACAGTTGATTATAAATAATATGCTCAGGTCTATTGTCAGAAAAATTGATAAACCAGACAAAGCTGCTTTCTGGTTCGGCCTGAGCACGTTTGATAAATAAGCCAAGAGCACTGTCGGCGGGAACGAGCCGGCCGTCGTCTGTAATCCGGTTGCCGGTCAGCTGCAAATCATCCAGATACGGCGTGAAAAAAGCCGGCGCGTCAATCAGGCTTAATACCGTCTGGTTGAATCGCTCAATCGCGGCACTGTGTGGCAGAATAAGTAAATGGCGACGAATTTCCTGGTGATGATAGATCATGTCACTCGCCAGTTCTTCCGGACTGGTGACGGACAGCGGACAATTGTTCCACAGGGTAAAATAGTCATCCCATTCCGTGGGAATGCAGTAGCGTGGCGTGACGGGAGCTGCCAATGGCACAGGCTCTGCAGGGGATGACGCCTGGGTTGATTGCGCAGGCTGGCTCGTTTCGTCGCTTTCCGGGGTGTATTCCGGGCTTGTCGCTGGCATGACAAAGGGCAGCGTTTTGACTATGGCCGGCGCCCCACCCAGATCAATGCTCTGTGGCCCATCCTCACCTACCCACACACCAAAGCTATGGCAGTCATTGCTGTTATAGAACGCCTGCAGACCAAACCCGCTGGCCAGTGCCGTGAAAAGCCAGGCGCGATGGCGACAGGAACCTGTCCGGGTTAGCAGAAGATGATTCAACAGGGCACTGGTGTCCGCAGGGCTGAAATCGTCACCATCATGGTTTGGGAACCGGCAAAACTCCGTCAGTGCCTGCACCAGTTGCCGCGCTGGGCGTTTTCGGAGCTGCTCATACGCCTCGCTGCGCTTAAGTTCTCCGCACTCGAAAACCAGCTCACTGATAAGCCTGAGCGTTCCGAAGGGCAGTCTGGCTGACGATTTCCCTGCCACCGCCGCCTTGCCTTCCTTGATAATGTAGATAAGCGTACTAGAGAACTGTATCGTCTCAGACTGGATATAATGGTAGCCAAGAAGGCCGTCCCGCCACAGGGTAATACCTGGCACATTACAGGCATATTCCATAACCCGATCACCATGACTCAGGGCCGGCAGACGCACAATCTGGCCGGGAAGCAGGGTAAAACCGTCCAGCTTTCCAAGAAAACAGTCTCGAGGCTGGAATGCTTCATCACGTTCCCAGGCGCGAAGCAGAGACGTCAGAGAGTGGGAAGAATCCTTGAGCTGTGTCAGGTTCCGCGCTGGCACAGGGTACGGAATAAAGCCTTCAAGCGCAGCGGACCAGGCGTAACTATGCAAATGATAGTTATGAGCCGGCGGTGAAACATGCTGATGATTAATAAACATCGAAGACGTGATATGGGTTTCCTTCCCGGTGCGTTTGAGTTGCCCATCCGGTTTCAGTGATGACGCCCCATGGCCAGAATGATGCGGACCGGTTACAACGTGGTGTTTAAAACGTACATTCGGATACAGGCGCTTCAGGCTATTCATCAGCTCCGCGTATGACACGCAGCTTCCCAGATCCACTATTTCTATGCCCGGGGCGGCATGCAGGAGCGCCAGTATCAGCTGTGGTTCCATGTCTAATGCAGGGTAGGTATTGCGCCAATTGAAGGCGCGCAGCCCTTTTAGGGAGTTTTGGCGCAGTTTCAAAGTCTGTGCTTCAAACCTGACGTTCGAAAAGAACAGGTTATGAAGATTAGGAAACGCGCCCAGGATCGTTTGCAACTGCTGCGCTGACAGCGTTGACTTCACGATGTCCAGTGATTTAACTGCCGGCGACAGATGGGAGCCAAGCCAGGACAAATCGGTATCTGAACGAATGTTCAATAGTTTTAAACAGGCAACACTGGACACGAGACGCTGCAACGGCTGATATTTAGCGCGCTGCTGCTGAATTAATTCCCCCGTGATTTCCAGCAGATACGAAACTATTGTCCGCAGCTGCGGCGCCTTCTTAAACCAGGCTATCAGGGACGGTGCATCCTGGTTACTGTTAACCAGCAGACAGTAGAGATTGTCCAGGGTATAGCGATAACGCGACAAGGTCAGCGGGCTGACAAAGCCCCTATCCGTCCTGTTAAGAGAGGCGCTGGTTAAAAAGGGAGCGGTACGCAGCAACTGCGCGATCAGATTAACAGGCAGCCTGTCAACCTCCAGATATTTTAAATGCGCCAGCGTTGAGGTTAAGCCTGTGCCCGTGTCTTCCCCCCCGGAAATCACCAGGGACTGCAGATTGGGCGTTGCCGCAAGCACCTTATCAAGACTCTCGAACCTGGCGTAGTGACAGTTCAGATCAATCAATCTACCCAGCGGCAGTTCCTGTGCTTTTTCGTTCAAACCATATAAAAAGGGTAGCTCATTAAGACACAAAAAAGACAGGCCAGGCGCCGCCTTAAGCAGTATTTCAAAGTCCCTCGGCAACAGAGTCGTATTGGTAAGGGTCAATGATGTTAAATGCGGCAGTGAACCGGGCTCAAGATAAAACTCAGCAGCACCACTGTCCTGCTTGAAAGGTTCGCAACTGAGTGTCAAATGAATGATGTCTGGCAGTGCCTTAAGTACATCCGCCAGAACCGGCCGTGTGACAGAAAAGCAACTGACCTCGGCGCGTGTTACATTCGTATAACGTCGGATTTCGTCAAGCACTGGTGCGCAATCATCTATGTGGTAAAAATTCAAATCGGCCTTCAGCGACACAACCTGGGATTTTTCCTGATTGCTCTTGTTTTGATGCAGGCCGTCTGAGCGAAGCTGCAGCTTATGTACCTCGAGTTTCTCGTATTGTTCAAAAGTATACCGCTGAATGGCGCTGAGGCTGCCATCAAAAAATGACGGGAAGAGTTCGCGATAATCGACACTCGATGAATGATCGTAAACAACAGATTTAACCCTGTCGATAAGAGCAGGCTGTAACTGATACGCGTCACCCCTTATCCAGTGTTGCCTGTTAAGAGAGAGGCCGTCTTCAGGCTCGAGCATGGCAATCAGCGCGTCCTGATCAGGCAAGACTTTTTCCGGGAACAAAGGCAGCCAGGGAAAAGGCTCAAATAAGCTTTCGGGGGTAAGCTGGCTTAAAGCCCCCACTAACTGGCCCAAAAACAGGTTATTAATCAGCTTTACCCGATCTTTGGGAATATTGATGCCAGCCGCCAGCTCGATGGCACGCGGCGAATGCACCGGTGTCAGGTTGATCAGATCAAGCGCCCCATTGCTGAGCCGTTTCAGTGTTAACGGAGCCCGCAGTCGGCTCTCAGTTGAAGAACAGGCCACAGGCTCGGGCGACGCAAAGGGAATATAAATTTCAAAGCCATGACAGCTGAGCTCTTCAAGAAAGATGGCTAACTGTTTTTGCATTTCCGAGCGTAAATAACGAAAATAACCGCTGTTAAAAACCAGTACCTTTTTCTTCTCTTCTGTATCGGACTGCCAGTCAACCCAGAAACGACCATCCGGCGTATCCAGAAAAGCACCAAAATCTATCTCGCCGGTATTCTCCGAAACCAGACTTCGTTCGTCGGTATAATGTCGGTAAAATAAATCAAGACGGGAATATAAATTCTGCAAAACAGGCGGGATTTTTTTGCTTTTCATTAATCATTAATTCCTAATAAAATGATGACCTAATTTATCACAATAACATTAAGAAAATATTAATAAAAAATGTAACTACCCAGGTACGTCATCCAGACGTAGCGAAGGATCTCAAATGGTTTAGCATTGAAAATCAGGAGATCCTTCACTGCGTTCAGGATGACGTGGGTTCATTGGGTTGATAGATCCCCGCCTGGGCGAGGATGACTCTTACATGTCAAAATGTGTAGCCCGGATTAGCGTCAGCGTAATCCGGGAAATGGACCACAAACGAGGAACCGTGCCGATACGGGCTGCATTCAGAGGGATAGAGAGCTCATGGCGTTTCGTTCTTTGTTATAAATATTATCATACAAAGGATTATCTTCGGCCGACTGCGGATACAGACTTATTTCCAGCGTATCCACAAACCCTATCCGCCGATAAAAGGCCTTTGCTGACTGATTCTGTTCACTTACCGCAAGCGTGAGTGTCTGCACTTCAGGTCTTTGCCGTAACTCACTGAAAACAGCTTCCATCATCAAACGGCCAAGCCCCTTGTTCTGCACCTGTTGAAGTAAATATAACTTGCTCAGTAGGGCCTTATCCTCACCGATCTGCAGCAGGCTGAAACCCGATAAAACCTGCGGGTGCGACAGCGAATATAAGCCCATGCAAACCATATCCGGATTGCTCAGCCAGTTGCTTACAATTTCATTAGAGTAGATCTCGTCAAGCTTGTCCTGAATACAGTCAACACCTCCACATCGAGCGATGTAATCCCCATAGGTCTCGATGAAGGTTGTCCGGGCCAGTGCCTTAAGCGTTTCCAGCTCCTCGATAGAAACTTTCTTAATTTCATATCCTTTTTTTACTAAATCACGTTTAAAAAAACCGAACATATTCACTCCTTGAATAATGTTAATAAACAATCCCTGTTTAAAAAAATTAAATCAGTTTTGACACGTGTCGTCCCCGCGCAGGCGGGGAACCATCCATGATTTGCGGACAAGGCTACGCTGGCGAATAGATCCCTGCCTGCGCGGGGATGACACTTACATGTCAAAAATAAATGGAAACAGCATTAGTAATATACCCTCAAAGTAATCATCCTGCATACAAAAAAAATCACGCTTTGAGTTTATTTATTTCAGCACATAGCGACTGGACTTTGCAAATTGCTAAGATTTTGCCAGTAATCTAAAAAAACAGAACATAATGATTCATCCTCACATTTCATAAGCAGGTCTTGCACCGTTTCCTGATTGTTGTTTTCGACGAAAGGATCTACGCCTTTTTGGTAAAATACACTAAGATAAGCCGGATTTTTAAATTTCACCATGAGATGCAGGCAAGTGTCTCCTTCATTTGTGCGCACATGAACATCTGCTCCAGCCTGTAAAAGGGCTTCTAAAAATTCGTTTTTTTTATTAACAATACTCCAATGAAGCAGGGTTCTATCAGACTTTTCGTCCTGGCAAAAACGACTCAAATGCTCTTTTGGAAATCGTTCAAGAAAGAGCCGAAACAGCTCTATATTGTCAGCACACATGGCTGAATACATGAGATTAACTGCCATTGTGATTACGTTATCGTCTCGATAGTCGTAATCAGGATTTTCTGAGATATCAACCCATTTCTCATTGATAAATTGATATACCAGTTCGGTATAACTGCATTTAATTGCTTCAATAAAACACCTCCACCTGGCAGATTCGGGCAGCTCATTCAAAAGAAGGATAAATAAATCTGACTTTCTTTGTCGCCAGGCATTAAGGAGGTAATGGTCCAGGGATAGATCCAGCTTCAAAGCTATCTTGTGATTTTTACTGCATTCAATAAAAGCGGAAATAATGCTGATATTGGCTGATTCTAATGCTATCTCAAAGGGAGTTTTACAATGATAGTTTTTTTTATTTGCCTGTTGCAATAAGACTTCTTTTTCCAGCATATTTTGCACGGACTTCAGGGAGCCAGATAATACCGCAATATGCAGGGGTGTGTATTTATTCGGTGAGCGCTCCTGAAAGTTACAGACTTCTTCTTCTGAGCATGGAATTTCCTCTTGTGAAAACGATTCATAGCCTGTTATGTAATCGTGCATTTCCTGCTTATTAAAATAATACATAACCACCTGTAAGGTCATATAAATGTTACCATTATGTGACATTCCCCTCTTTAAAAGCCTGTATTTGGTATCAATAAAGAGATCTATTATGCTTTGAGTGTTTTTAAGTGGCATTAATTTATGTGGAAAATTGCAATCATAGTAATCTACAGTCAAATCGTCATTGATTCGTAAAGATACAACATGCCCGCTTCCACTGATAAAAATCTGTGTTCTGCGAGGATATCTATTGATGATAATGTCGATTCTCTCTTGCAACTGTCCGGCATGAACCTGGATGTCCTCAACAGAAATCATCAGATTCTTACAGGGAAGATTACCCGCAATTTCAAATTGAAAATTCCTATTGTTTTGATTTATAAGTTGATTACATGCTTCGGGATTATCATATGTTTTGCAGATAACTGCATGGCTGTCCTGAAACCAAATCAGATCATTACACCATTGCTCAAAAATCTCACCTAAATTACGATAGTATGCCGCCTGGGGTAGCTCTGGATCAAATGGCGCGTCAAGTTGTCCCTGAGTGCCGTCCCAACCAGCTAAAAGCTCCAGAGTATCAAAATAATAATCTTCCTTTGTATTATCAATATAAAATGCATGTAGCCATGTAAATGCATTACAATGACCGCCATCATTATAGAAATCCAGGCTCCGCCGGGATAACTTAAGAAAATACTCAATTTTTTCCAGAATGGTTTTCTGACTTATGACTTGCAAAGACCTTACTGGCATTCTATCCACATAACCATCTCTTGATGGGGTTAAAAAAGCTATTGCCCCCGTATTATTAGCATAATCAAGAGGCGTCAAACCAAAAATATCATATAATTCATGCAGATTAATCTCCTGCATGGCACTGGCCAGAAGATGTATGACTTTACTGTCTGGAGATGGTGTTTTACAGGATATATGCAGAGCAGTCTGACCATGATAATCCCGCGCCAATACATCTGCTCCAGCCTCCAATAGCATGGCCGTTAACTCAGGGGATTGAGCTTCCGCTGCCACCATCAGTGCATTACGTTTTTTTTCTCCGATATAATTCGGATCAACGCCCTGATTCAAAAGATAAGCTGCCGCCTCGATTTTTTTGTATTTTGCTGCTGATATCAACGCTGAGTTATTCCATGATTCATGGGGTGTCAGATCATGATCCTGTTGCTTTAAAAGCTTAAGAACGTCAACGCGGTTATTCGCTGCCGCTAAACATGCCAGTTCATTTATGAGCTTTTTATCATTCCCATAACGGCAAATCTGCTCCTTAAGTGTATGTGGACGTAGAGCATCTGCCAATCCTGATTCTGCCGCTCTCCTTAACCATTCTTCAGGTATTAAATAACTAAAGAGGGTTAAAGGAGCGCTTTTTACGCCTTTAATAACGTTCAGGTGCTTAATAAGGATATTTTTAAACCAGGTATGACAGGGTTCTTTTTGGACCCATTCCAGCTTTATTTTTGCGAAATCAGATCCCTGGCCAAGCATAAATTCAGCAATTTCCAGCCTGTTACCAACCAATGCCCAAAGTAAACCATTTGCTGGATCAGCCCCGGCTTCTATTAGCTCCTTTACCTTTTGTAAATCACCAAGTCGAATGGCATATCGAAGTAATGTACAACCATCAATATCGGGAAAATCAACCGTTGTCGGATGAAAGGAGTGTTCTGATAATATACACCGCGTTTCTATACCTTTCCTGAACTCGATCAGTTGACTGAGTCTGTTAAATGCCAGCTGATTTGGGTCTGCGGCCATGTAAATATCCGGATTTATAATAAAAAAAGCCATATGTTACAATAAACAGACTTAGTGATCAATTATTGACGGCTCATTGAATAATCACCTGAACTCCATACGATTTGGCCGTTCGCATGAGTTACCGTATTTTTACCTGTCAAAATTACATGAAAACAACACTCGTAGAAAATACGGTAATAATTAAAACCGCTCTGACTTAATATTGCGCACCGTATTCATAACGCAGAGAACGAATACGTTACGCGAAGCGCTTTGGTTTTGTGTGAACAGCGTTTGCTCTGCATCACAGATGAGGAATAAAAATGCATACTGATAAACTTAAAAATCTGATTGCGGAAACCAGTCATGATAATCAGCTCCCAGCGGAAGAGCGGGCCAGGGAATTAATTGATGCAGGCGCCGATACCGGCGAATGTTTATTAAGCGCAGCGTCCTATCATCGTATTGAATTTATGAGATGGCTGATTGAATACGGAAAGGCTGACGTTAATTTCACTGATTACTACAATCGAACCCCATTACTTAAAGCAATATCGGATGCAAGTCGTTATCAAAATGACCCTGGTTGCATACAGCTTTTGCTCGAGCATGGCGCAGCCCCAAATATATATGAGAAATATGGCAATTCACCCTTGCTGGCAACCAATAATTTTGAGCTGATAAGACTGCTGCTGCAATATCGTGCCGATCCTAATCATCAGGATTACAAGGGCACGACCTGTTTAATGAATAATATTAAAAATCCCCGGACTGTCGAATGTCTGTTACAGCATGAAGCAAATCCAGATTTACAGAACAGCAAAGGCCAGACTGCGTTGATGCTGGCTATTGAGATGGGGCAACTTGACACAATCGCCTTGTTACTTGCTCATACCCGTTCGATCGAAATCTGCGACAAGGATAATCAAACCGCCGCTCAATACGCGCTGCGCTGTGGTCGAAGAGATGTTTTTGCCATGCTTTGTAATCGCTTTCCAGAAATTGAAGGGCTTTATGAGGAAGAAATGGTTCAATTGTTGTATCGTGAGCGTTTCCAGAAACCTCTGCCGATAGATGTTAATGAAATTAAAAACAACATGTCCCCACTTATGGAGGCTGTCAAAGCGGATGACTGCCTGCTGGTTGAAAAACTGTTACGTGCTGAAGCCAATGTAAATCTGAGAGCACGAAATGGAGCCGCTGCCATTGATTACGTCAACAGTGCGGAAATGGTGAGGCTATTGTTTCAATATGATGCGGAGATCACTTACTCTCGAGGGTCATTTTCCGTGATGTACACAAATCCGATAAGTGAAATCATCTGGAAAAAAAATGTTACTTTGTTAGAAGAGTACTTAAAAAACAAACAGGCCAGAGCAATTATTAACCATTGCTCCTATGACAACTTTAGTTATGAATCAACTCCTTTAGCGGAGGCTCTTAAATTAGCCCGTAACTATCCCGATAACCCTGACTATGTAGCGTTTGTTCGCTTACTCCTTGAGGCAGGAGCCGATCCACTTCAAAGAATAAATGGGCATTCCATTTTTCTAACACCCTGTTCTGAAGAGCTGAACGATTTGATGAATCAGGCTATAAAGTCAGATTTGAAAAAAACCATTGAGGATCATAATCTGGATAAACTCAAGATGATAGTTGAAAGTACCGGCTACTGGGGAACAGGTTTGCAATATTTAAGTACCTATAAAAATTCGATCGTACCTTTTGATAAGGCATCGCAAAATCAGGAGGCTTATCAAGTCTGGCTGAGTTCGCAACTGTTTATTTATCAGGCCTTTTATTTTATGCACAACCTTGCCGCATCCGAAGGTTTAGTAAAAAGCTTGACCACATTCAATAATTATCAGTCACAGGCGCGTCATTTGTTCAAAAGCCATATGATTCACAGCCTGTCAAACCTGATTCCAGTACCCATGACCGAGGAGTGGACTCTGGCATCAGAGATAATCTTAAAGATGATACAGGCCGGAGAAATGACCGGATGGCCTCAATATCGGATTCGTCAAATGCAGCTAAGCGCTGAGCGTGAGCAGCTGCTGTTACATAGTGTCGATTCAATGTGCCAGTGTGTGAATGAGCTGTCAAAACTTGAAATTACAGGATACCAACAACAGGATGCCTGGAATATCATGAAAGAATACATTGAAACTATTCTGCCCATACCAGAACAACACGACAGCCCGGGCATGTCCATGAGCTGACGTAAGCGTAGGTCGGGCGCTTCGCCCGACATGTTCTACTGACCTTTACGCTGGAACAATCTATGTTCAAAAAATTTGCATTTCCTCGCCCGACAGTGGATAATAATCGCACTATAAAGCGAGGATTTGAGCAATGGCGACAACATCAACCGAGACACAACAACAGCTAAATGAAACAAAAATATATTCATTAAAAGATCTGGCATTACGAGCCCTGTCGCCTCGCGAGGGAAAAAGAGTTGGTTTTTTCCATGAAATGAAAGCCCCCTTACCTGCTCCGATGTCCCCCCTGTGGCAGGAAATGCTTGCCAGGCTGCTTCATTGTGCAGGCTTTGGCTTACGGGAGGAAGCCGCAACGATTTTTAAGGACTATCCAGGAATATTATTATGGCGAGGAAATTTAACCGATTTTTCCGGGAAGACCTATGAAAATATTACGGCTTTTGAATACGCCGTTAAAGCAAAGGATGCCTGCTTTATTGAGCATGTGGTTTGTTTCCTTGAGCACTATTCTGGCCAGCATAAAATTGCTCTGGCGCAGGAACTGATTGAACAATTTTCAGGAAGCTTTAACGAAAACCGTCTTGATTCCGTGGATAAATTCATCAAAGCGGTCGCCGAATGGTGTAAAGAATTTCCGACTTTATTCTGGTCTGAGCCTGATGCCACCTCCGATTCCGTTGAAGTACAGGATTGGGATAATTACGTCTCTCCGAGCTATCAACATATCGCGAATGGATATCAGCGTTGTGTCGAGCTGGTTGGCGGCGCACAGGCTCAATTCGAAGCACACATTTTACAGCGATATTGCAATCTGGAGTCTTTTTATCCCTTGCCAACATTTAACGAGACATCCCTGCCTGAACAAATACAGATCGTTAACTGGTATTCTGAACAAAATGAGCCCCTGATACCCGTCATGCCGCCAGGTGCTGCGCGGACTTTTATAATAGTCCGCGCAGGATGGTCCGAAGGTGCGCATACCGACAGGGTGAGAATGGGGGAATTTGAAGACGAAATTGCCACGGATCCAGAGCAAACCGAATTTTATGATGACCTAACCTTTGATTGCGAGGCGCTCGATGCCCTCGATAAGGCACGAACAGCACAATTGTTGATGCTAAAAGCGCGGCTGGAATTAATTATTCAGCCAGAAAACCGCCCTGAAACGGAAGCAGAACCGCGGCATTTCACCCCCGTTATCCACTTCTAAACAGCAGGCGTAGGTCGGGCGCTTCGCCCGACCTGTTCTATCATCAATCTGAAAGAGCAGCATGAGATCTCCCATTAAGCAATCTCAGATTGACAGATTTAGAATAACGCAGGCAAAGGCGCGTCCGATCTATCTGTTGATTGAGCCAGAAAATCTTCCTTTTGCAAGGGATCAATCAGCACTCTATCGAGCTCTAAATCCATCGTCATATTTTTATTACGAACTGTAATCCGCGTGGTATTGGAACAAGGATGAACGGTGCCAATATACACCCTCGCCTCTTCTTGCTGCGTATAGGAAATTATTTCACCGCGTTCAAAGCTACCGAGCACCTGCTCCAGTTCAAAAAAATGTCGGTTATGGCTATTGACATCAGCGTATGATGATTGAGGCATATAATCCTCCAATGCGATTGTTCGGCCGCTTTTTAATAGTACTGACATATTTTTTTGCGTATCTAATGTGATTGAATGAACGTCATTCGTGGCCAATGCCTGCACAAGTTGACGACGGGTTTCGAAATCAAAAGGAGAATTCAAGGTCGGGTTTATCTGTGCCAGAATTAACTCTGAGACATCGCAAGTTGTGTACTTATTATCTCTCGCTAAAACCACACAGGTTCTTGCAGCATGAAAAACAACCTGGTGGAGAAAACCCTGTCCATAGTTCACCCGTGGGAAATCTGTTATACGCAGGGCGATATGAGATCCATGCATTGCTTCAATATATTTTTGCTGGTCCTGACAGCGTGTAATCTCAGCAAATCGTAACAGCTGCAACCTCGCCGTTTCAAGCTCGCCAAATAAGGCAGGATTTATTTCAGGGGAATTTCTGTAGTAATTATTTGTAAATTTTCTGTTTAATATTTCTGTCCATTTAGGCGTATCAAGTTCCGCTTTTAAGACAACAAGGCTGTATTGAAATCCCCGCTCATGCAACAGTTCAAATAGTATTAATTTCGTCGCATCAAGGAGATTAATCTGAGAGTGGATGGAGGTTAAATATGAAGAAATGCGGCGACGGGTAAAGTCCCACTCTGAAATAATCCGCTCCAGCGGTTTGAAACTTTGCTTAATATAGGCATGATCCTTATTGTGCATGAATTCAATATGCCCTATATCATGCCAATAAAATTCAGAAGGCTTCATTGCAAACCCATCAGCAAAAGGCAAGGCTTCACCTGGCTCAAATCCACTAAAGGTTATCCCGACAATATGAAACGGGGTTGGCCTGGTACGAAGGAAGTAATCGACATCTACCTCCTGAAATGATGGAAATAACAAGACATCCGGTGCGCAATGGAGGAGTTTTTCCAAAACATGCTCCGCATTTTGCTTATGAAAACATGATGTCAGCGAAGGGTGCTTTAATAAAAATAATGTGTCAACTTCCTGCAACAGCCTGGTTACAAAACGCATTGTTTTTTTATACGGTAAGTGGTCTGCCAATAAATACAGACCTTCGTCCATAAGGCGACGCAGCGGACTTTTCTCCTGAGTTAATTCTGCTTTAAATTTAATGACTAAATTAAGAATCAATCGTCTTAGAACAGGTTCAAAAACGGGGTAAGGGAAATCACCATCACTACGTTTGGCTGTCTTCATTTGATGACGGGTTTCTAAAAACAACTGGGCACCGTGATCACATGCAGCCGTTAATACCTGTTGTTCCTGTATTGCCAGAGTCCTGTCCAGCGCCAATTGCTCCCGCCTGTCACCGGGAATCCAGGAGGGCATTAACACGGGTTGCTCCAGTCCTTCAAGCATGCGTGCCGTGGCAGAGCGGGTGGCAGATATGGCTGACAGCTTTGCGTTATTGCGGACAATATCTTCAATCACATCATCAATAGCCCCCCACTCGAAATGGGGAAAATCCTGACGCAATTGAGATTCATCGGCTTCGCACATCGTTTCATAATTGTAATCAGTAACCCTGCAAATTGAGCTTGAAACAGTTAAATCTGCAAACAACCCCTGCAGTTTTGTAAAAAAATCATCTGTGCTGAACCGGGTTCCCGTTAATAAATATTGACGCATGCCGGAACCTGACTGTTGACATGCGATTGCTTCAAGTAACTCGGCAAAGCGCGCATGATGCACAAAATTCACATGCCCTTCAGGAACCCTGTTCGTTAATATCCGTGTTCTGACCGCTTCTTTGAGAGACGAAGGAATGATCCCCGCTGTTTGAGATGGATGGAGAATCACCGGCGGATAAACAATAGCCAGTCGTTGCGGCGCGCTGCGGAATGCGTAACGCACTGCTGTCTCGGCTAAATTTTTTGACCGTGCAAATGCTGAGGCGGATGAACGGGGGGAGCTCAGAGTAATCCTGTTTCCTGCTGTCTGTTCAAAAGCGCAGCCACTGGAAATCATGATAAATTTCGCATCTGAATAACTTTCCGTCATATGTGCAATATGTGCAGCCCCCTCCACATTCGTTTGCACAAATTCCTCGTCGCCTGCCGCACTGCGTTTGGGTAAGGCAGCTGCATGAATAACCAGATCGGGTGCCGTATATTTTATGGCTCTTTGAATTTGTTGCGGCGCAAGCACATCCAGCGTGCAACGCTCAACGGCCTGACTTAGGATTTTTGAGCTGTCTCGAGCAGCAGCGAAGACCTGATGACGTTGACAGAAGTGTTCAGTTAAAATACGTCCGACATAACCACTGGCACCTGTAATTAATATTTTCATAAAACATCCAGACTGTAATTATCGCGGGCATTATATTCGAAAATTTATTTTTGTAATCAATCAAATGATAAAAATAAAACCGGCCGGCACGAGCGTATTCATCTAACACCCTGGAATCAATCCAACTCAATAATGCGGTCTTTATCTGCTTTGTGCCTTAAATAAGACTGCAGTATCTTGTACGTATCATAGGTATGACTGGACTTTGGCTCAGCGAGTCTGCGCCATTGATGTAATAATTTTTCGTTTGATACGGAACCGACGTGCCGCCATTGATGAAACACGCTAAACTGCGTCAGTTGATGGACAGAACAATGCTCTTTTATGGCGATCGCTCCCGGATATGGCCAGCTCTCTTCCTGGTATTCTTTTAATGATTCCAATAAGCGCCTGCTATAAGATTCAACCTGTTCCTGTTGGATGCACGCGCCTTTACAGCGTTTTAATTGATAGGAAAAACAGGGGCCACTGCCCTGCTCCAGCCCACACAGCCTGGGACATAAATCATGAGCCTTAATCAGTTGAATCAGCACACGCCTGGCTTCAGCTACACTTCGAAAAGCACCATACATGCCATGTTGCCTGGCATGATTTTCGTCATCAACCGTTTCACGAGCAATCGCAAGCGTGAAATAGCCCTTTTGCTCCTGTAATCTGAAACCTGCCAGGATTTTTCTGCGCCTTAATCTGCGGTTATAAACAGGCATGTACTCTTTAATCATATCCGACTCAAGTAACAAAGCGCTCAGCTCCCCGGCCGTGGGAATGACCTCTATCCGCTCAACCTGCTGGCTGAGCGTAAATTCCTTAGGATGCGCATAATCCCCGGAAAAATGCGACATCACCCGCTGACGGATCGCAATACTCTTACCGATGTAAAGCGGCAACGGATTATTGTTGCTGTAAAAAATATAAACGCCCGGCGTATCCGGTAACTGACTCACATCGGTACTTAATTTTGAGGGGATGCTGGATTTTTGATACAGTTTTTTTGCAACAGAAAGCACATGCGGCCAGGAATGACGCTGCGCCATGGTAAGGATAATTTGATGAAGCGAGTCTACATCAGCCCGAGCGCGATGATGATTGTGCATGCTGATATTCAACGCTTTTGCGATAGAGGCTAAACGATAGGATTCCTGCTGAGGATAAAGCTCTTTTAATAATTTTATTGTACACAGCACGGGGGCCTGAAAGCTTATTCCATTATTCCTGAAAGCATTCTTGATAAAGCCATAGTCAAAGCGCGCGTTGTGTGCCACAAACACACAACCTTCCAACAACTCATACAATTCCGTAGAAATCGCTGAAAAATCTGGCGCAGCGTGTACCATTTCATTCGTAATACCCGTTACGGCACTGATTGCCTCAGGTATGGAGCGTGGCGGTTTAATCAAGCGCTGCCAGGTTGTCACAACACCTGACTCGGTGATGATATAAACCGCAATTTCGATAATGGCATCATGAGTCACATGCAGGCCCGTCGTTTCTATATCGACCAGCGCCCAGCGATAGCTATTCTCTTTCATAAAGGATTACACCTAAAAAGCCAGACCTACGCTATCCTGCCAGCCTGCTTTATAATATTGCCGCATTATACCCGGTTTTCAGGCATGATAACTATCGGCTCTCCATATCAGGGGAGCGTGACCTGAGTTGTCAACAGACTCTAATTTTAATGAGCGTGAAATCAATGAAAAATACAATATCAGCCTGCTGCCTGGCAGCAATAAGCTCCTGTGCTCTGGCCCAGGAAATCAAGGGGATTTCCTTTACTCACCGGGATTGGGAAATCTTTTGCAGTAACACCGGAACATGCCGGGCAGCGGGTTATCAAAAGGATGAGGATTTTAACTTTCCGGCATCCATACTACTGACGCGTAAAGCCGGACCAAAACAGGCCGTAACGGCTGAGTTTGCCTTGTCTAACCAAGAGCATAAAATTGATGCAGACAAGCTTAAAAACCTTCACTTTTACGTAAATGATAAAGACCTGGGCCCTCTTACTGTAGACGATGCTGAGGATCCAGCGATGGGTAAACTCTCTAATCAACAAGTCGAGGCCTTATTACATGAGCCAGGACAACACACCGGGATTAAGATTAAAAATGTCCATTATCAATGGAACATTTCAGATGCAGGGATGACGGCAGTCTTATTGAAAATGGATGATTTTCAGAAACGCATTGGCACGCAGGGTGCTTTGGTTAAAAAAGGCAAGGCCGATGAGTCCGAAGTGCTTGCTGCCCAGCCAGAATTCACTGTGAAACATGTCATTACAGCTGAGAAACCTTATTTAATTTTGCAACCAGGCAGCAGACAATACAAAGCCATTTATTCCACCCTCATGACGACTCATCAAAATTCCGATGATGATTTATGTGAAGAGGATCGATTCGAACCGATTGAACTATATAAATTGAGCAATCAAAAAGTCCTTGTAAAAACCCTGTGCTGGCGTGCTGCTTATAACGAAGGTTATGGTGTCTGGGTTATGAATAATTCTCTGACAGGCAAAGCAGTTTTTGTTACCGCAATGGCATCCGACTACGATTCAGGGATTATTAGCAGCAGTCAAAAAGGTCGCGGTATTGGAGACTGCTGGTCAATAGACGAATGGGTCTGGAATGGAAATAAATTTGTACAAACGAAAGACAGATGGACAGGGATGTGTAGAGCATTGACCGCTGGCGGCGTATGGAGTCTGGATAAAATTGAGGCTATTGTAAAATAGCACGACATGGTACCAATATGGTCTAATCGATTAGAAACGTACGCTGTTATCCTTAACTTATCAGGACAAGCATTGATATGCCGTCACATGAGTTGGTAATCTGGTACGTCTCTTGTCTGGTCAGGCTGCAAAGCTTATCATACCCACTTTTCGCTTAACCTGAGTATCCAGATGAAAAACTCCGTTCATCCCATCACATTGGCAGGTGAGCATTGTACCCTTGTTCCCTTATCACAAGAGCACCACGATGCACTGTCAGAAGCCGCCGCAGACGGAGAGTTATCCAGGCTTTGGTATACCTTCGTCCCAGAACCACAAAAAGTAAAAGACAACATTGAGCTGCGTTTAACACTGCAACAGACAGGCTCCATGCTTCCATTTACAGTCATAGACAACCAGACACAGAAAGCCGTTGGAATGACAACTTATCTCAATATTGAGCGCGAACATCGACGGGTGGAAATAGGAGGAACCTGGTATCGTAAAAGCGCTCAACGCACAGCCATTAATACAGAATGCAAATTCTTATTGCTCCAATATGCCTTTGAATCCATGGACTGCATAGCGGTTGAGTTTAGAACGCATGCACTGAATCATCAAAGCCGGAAAGGCATTGAACGACTCGGCGCCAGGCTTGATGGAATACTGCGAAACCATATGATCATGCCAAATGGAACGCTACGTGATACCTATGTCTATAGCATTATTGCGAGTGAATGGCCGACAATAAAGGCACATTTAGAGTTTTTAAAGCACGCGTAGGTTGGGCCTTGGCCCAACAATGGATCTGGTGAGATATTTTTTGTTGGGCCAAAGCCTAATGTTCAAATGACGTTCAGAGAGCAGTGGCCAAACGTCGCCACCGCAACCTGCAAGACACAACCCGCCCTACGCTTGAGAATGCAGATATGCGTCTGCCTCAAACAACTCCAATTCATTGAATACCTTAATACCATGGTCATTAAGCAGCTGTGCTGTAACACCTGATCCAGGGATAACCTGGCCATTGAAACTCCCATCATAAATACTGCTGTTTCCGCAAGAAGGACTATGACGTGGTCTAATGGAGCGTTTGGCACCATTGTTAACACTATTCTGGCAGCAACTTATCTCCGTGATGATCAGAAAAGTTCCCTATAAAAAAGACGAACCATATCCGCTGTTATGCCTGATCGATGAGTTTTCCTCATTAGGACCAATAGAACGCCTGCGCCGAACCGTGAAGTTGCTGCGTGAATATCGAGTGCGCTGCATCCTGATGCTGCAATACATAGCCCAGACTTATGAACAATACACCCACGATGAAGCCAAAGCCTTTACCAACATCACAACAAAAATTGCGTTTTCGGCTGAGGATATCAACGATGCGGAGTACATCAGCAAGCTGCCTGGATCGAAGACCGTGCGAATACGTGCCGGATCGGTCAGTACACAGCGTGGCGGATTCTGAGTCGCAAAGTTTTAACTATCAATCGGTGCCGTTAATGCGCCCTGAGAAAATTATGCGTATGCCGAGTAGTCAGACATTGATTATGCGGACGGGGTTTTCGCCGGTTAAAACGGAGCAGTTTATTTGGTATCGAGAAAAGAAAACCAGGGTTTTAAAAAATCCGGAAATCAAGCTACCAATGCTTTCACTAACAGCTTGAAATTTATGGCATAAAGACCGATAAGATAACATATTATACAAAATATAAGCTTGATGACTTTAATTATTTCAAAATTCTGAGTATGATGCGCAACTATAAAAAGGTAGTAATAATATTACCCTGAAATGCACAACCTTTTAATCAGAGATTATTAATATAATGAAAGAAAAGCTTGAACTTAAACGGGTCTCACCAACGAATACACTCTTCTTTCTTCCAGGAGCCCCAATGGATTGTGAAAGGCAGGCTGCAAAAATAAGAAACCATACTGTATCCAGTATGGAGAAAAATGACGTAAGATCGGTGGCCTATCGATATTTGCAAAATAGAGCTGGTGAAACGTGCACTCGTCGTGAAGCCACCGTCTATGGTGTTTTATTCATATCATTTATCTATTATTTTATTTTTCACCTCCCTAACGAGTGGGCTTCCCATCCCCAACTTAAACACCAAATGCAAGAAGATGAGCTTTACAGACTGATTCAAGTTATGGGTGCTTTGCCAAGCTTTTTTACTATACCTTTGTTCCTTAGTGTGCTACCTAATGTACGCAATACATTAAGATATAGGGAAACAAAAAACTCCTGTCAGGTCTGGCTTACCCAAAAAATCGGCAATGATGATTTTCAGCAAATTGAACACTTATCTTATAATCAAGAAGGTTTTTTTAAAATCAATGAATTAATGGATAAAAAAAGAATACCTGCTGCCTTAATAGAAAATATTCCAACTCGCTATAGCGGACTAAAGCTGCGCTCTCTTTGTGATGAGATAACTAATACTATTGGCGCCCCTTCGTAGCGTCTACCGTGATAAAAAAACCTTTACCAACACAAAACGAAAATTGCGTTTTCGGGTGAGGATATTAACGGTGCAGAATACATCAGTAAGCTGCCTGGTTCGAAGACTGTGCGAGTTCGCGCGAGATTTTTCAGCACGCAGCACGGTGGATTTTCTGAGTCGCAAAATTTCAACTATCAATCAGTGCCCCTGTTGCGATCCGAAAAAATAATGCTTATGCGAAATAGTCAATCTTTGATTATGCGAACTGGTTTTGCTCCCGTTAAGACTGAACAATATATTTGGTATTGTGAAAAAGCGATGAAGGGCTACAAACAACCGGAAACTCAGCTTCCAGCCCCCCTTGCAGATACTCTATAATTAACCTCATTTTGACGCAAGTAGAGGTGCACCATGCCATATATTATTTCAAACTACACCTCAATACTGAAACAAGTCGAACAATTCGAGTTAGCATGTACATCGCAAGAAAGGCTTGATTTATAAGCTTCATCTCAACCTGCTAACAAAGAAATCCTGGTCGCAAGTAACCAGGTCTTCTGAAAATACCGTAGTTTATACGGTGCTGCAAAAAAGATCGCTTTGATAAAATATAATCATTCAGCTATGGAGTTACAACCGGAGTTAACCAAGGCTGATAGATTGGAGAATGAATAATTGCAACAATTCAACCAAGAATAATGATCTGACACGTTGCGTCGCCGCTTTCTCCAATTTTTAATTAAAACTTAAAAATATATATAAGTAATGAGAGGTGTCAAATGTTTCAAATTCCTGGACTATCTTCTGCACAATCGGCAAGAGTGAGATTATTGAAGACGTTGGATCCAAAGGATCAAGCGCTATTTACTGCAGTTATTCATCGTAATAAAGAGGAAGTAGAAAACCAAATTACACTGGGAGCCAATGTCAATTGTTTAATTGATAGATATTATCCAGTATCTATTTTATATGAAGCAGTTAACTATAGCAGTTTTGAAGTTGTTCAAGTACTTATAAACAGTGGAGCCGACGTAAATTTCAAATTTGATCCCAAGCTGCCACTTGATGGTGGAAAGTCGGTCTTGCATCTTGCCGTTTGGAGACAGAAGGAAGAAATGGTTGATCTACTTTTAAAACATGGTTCACTCACTGATGTAACCGATAGATTGGGAAATACACCTTTGTCTCTTGCTCAGGAAAGCAATAACAAAAATATCATAGATCTTCTGATGCATGCCATGCCTGAGCAGCTGGAAGATTTTAGTTCCGAACAGAATATAATTAAATCAACCATGTAAAACCAATGTATTCAACTACGAGTTAAGGCGTGTCCACAATCTGTTTTTACTTAACTATGGATTTAAGTTTATAGCCTCATGGCATCCTGTTCCTCGTTATTAAATACTATTAAATATACGGATATTATTGAAGGCTCAAATCACACATGACTTGATTTAATTGCTCTGACAGCCTTACATCCGATATTATTTTAAATTGACATGTCACAATGCGGATTGCTGCGTAGTTTTAAACCATTCGCTGCTCTAGAAGAGGTTTTACTTAAAAAAATTAACAAATATATCTCTGATTAGTTATCCTACTACAAGTTATCCGAAGCTCAAAAAACATATGGTGCAGATTCGCATACCTTGTATCTAAATTGAAGCCGACTGATTCTCAACCCTTTGTTTTGCTCGGAAGAGTAGTCAAAATGAGACCTATCTCCATGTCCTGTATTCCGAATGGCCATGTTTCACTCCTCCCACCGAGCAACAAATTCGGTGACATCCGTTAATAAATCTAATTCATTGATTTTCGCTCTATCTTTACGAAATATTTCTCTGACGGCATCTTCATAATCTGCTGGCGAATGAAATCCTAGCAAACTTGCTACGCATTGTGTTATACCCGTCTTCTTAATTGGATAATCAGATAATATCTTTTCAATATTCCTATTACGTATAAGAGAATCTATTATGCGCACTTCATCATTAAACACCCTTCTTACTGGAACAGTAATCTTGATATCACCTTTTTCATCTCGAATCAATTCCCAATTTGGCGCTTGACTCACGACCTTCTTTCTAATCCTTTGCTCAACTCGCTTTGCAACGATTACATCTTTATTTCTGTTGAATTCTCTCAAAATACAATCTGTTAAAGATTCGAATTTTTTATCAAAATCTATCTTTTCAACTCCTCCTAACACCCAAGAAATAACAGTTGGGTGATAATATATCGATTCAATTGAATAGCATTTAATAGGAAAAATACGATTACTTATCAGCTTTTCGCATACCAAGTCCGTTCGATAGTCTCGATCTATAATACCTATGGCCGATATTCTGTGAATCGCTTCAAATGAATTCAATGCTTTTACCATTCGCTCAACTTCCGCACAATTGCCAACTGGTTTGATTGATAGTTCAGGATATAATATTTCATATATCTGTATATCTAAACTAGAAAAATCCCCCTCAATAAATAGTGTTTTTCCTCTCGAACCCAAAACAGCCTTTGCTACTTCTTCATCCATTTCTTGCATTGAGGATATGTAATCAATATCCCACCACTGAGGTTGGTGATTATATTTTCTCACTAGAAAAACAGCAGCATTATTTTGGCCTAATGGTAGCCATACATCATGCGATGAAACTACAAAAGCACAGTCTTTTCTAGCAACCAATAATTGGGTTAATAAAGGCGAGACAATTGAAGGGTGCAAATGTCTTTCAGGCTCTTCTAATAATATTAACGCATTTTCTGGTGCAGTCAGAACCTCCGCAATAGTAAGCAAGGCATTTCGTTCCCCATCAGAAAGCTCTTTAATAAGATAATGTCTACCTCCCCCCCGTAAAACTACCAACCTACCAACTTGATTAATGCTTATCGCAAAATCTAGATGAGAAATTTTTAATATTTCATTTATTATTTGGATTTTTGAGGGAGCGCCAGCTAGTGTTTTTGCATCATCTTCTGCTCCAGAACGAAACATTTCAACAACTTTTCGTGCCTGTACATTTTCAGCATCTATAATGTTATATAGAGTGCATTGGATCCGTGGGACAGAATACCTATCGCTCCACCTTGAACTGGCTTGCAAATCATGTTGCAAAATTTCTTTTTTATTTTGATCTCTTTGTTCGGAAGTTAAATCAAGATTATCGAAATTAAACCATAACTGTCTATGAGCATTTATTTTTACAATAGGTTTATTTTGTGTAGCAAAGTGATGCATTAATGTAGATTTTCCTGTGCCGTTTGCACCAACTACAAAAACAATTTCTCCTGAGTTAACTTCTACCGATTCGACTTTATCATTTTTTTGATAGCTAAGAAAAAATTTTTCCATTCATAACTCCCCTAATTTTCAAACTATCTTTGTAGACTGATTTCTATAAAATTTCCACACAAATAAACCGGAATTCCAATTGTGGGCAATGCAGAAATCTTTTTCACGACAAGTTGTCTCCAACTGAATATTGCGCGCAATTAAGCAAACAAGTAGGTTGCCAACAGATCCAAAACCCCTTGTATTGATTTAATTTTGAATTTGATTGCAACAAAATGTATCTTTACTATCAGGTAAATATGGCGGCGCATATCCTAACACCTTAGCAATTTTCTTATGATTATCTTGCTCGTGGTCAGACCTCCTGACTTTAGCATGTACCTCGCCAGGGTCATCATCAATATCTTCATAAAGTTTAGATGAGGGTAATGGTCTATATTTTACGAGCATTTTTTTTGTGCTCGGATCAAACAAGGTATAAAATCCATCATCTGAGCAGAAGCTCCCCCCGCATATTTCTTCTAAAAGCAAAAGCTCTTTGTTTTTCTTATCTTTTATGCATGCAACACTAAGATGTTCAGCCTTAGGAATATAAAATATTTTCCATTTTGTCGTATTTATTTTGTAATAAAGCTTATATTCAGAGAAAAAATCCAGATTATTTATTTTTACTTGAAAAACTGTGCCCCCACATTCTCTTTCAGCAATAGATGCAACTGCAGCCTGAGTTATTGTCAATAAAAAACCCAATACAGCCAGCTTCTTAAAAAAATGTATAAGTAACATGAAGATGTAGATCCAAATCAATTAAAAATGACAAAGCAAACTATGATTATACTTCGATTAATGGTGCGCTCGGAAGGACTCGAACCCCCGACACCTTGGTTCGAAGCCAAATAACACAAGCTATATTTACAATAAAATCAGTGAATTGCGATGTAAAGAATTGCCAGTTACTGCCTGAAGCAGCCTGCAACTACGTGTACAATACTACAGTTTGTTACAAATCTGCTACACCTCTGAATCGCGGATTAAGTTAATAATCAGCTTAATCGTGACTTCTTTTTGCGCAGGATCGCTTTGCGCAACGCGCAATACAATAGCGGCCAAAGTATTGTCATTACTTTTTGCATCGCCATTTTTTTTCAGATGATGTTTGTTCAGATAGTTAGACAATCCCAGCGTTTCTGTTCAAAGAAAAGGCATGGAGTCATGGAAATCAACGAGCTGAGCCGTATATTAAACAGGTGTTTTGGTTGGAACAAGGCAAAAATGCCGTGTTTCGCGTGTATAATGACATCCTTGTTCAAACTCAGGACAGTAAATTTGAGCGAACTGCTCTGTGGCTTTGAAGGTGAGACCATAATAGTATTGGATAAATCAGGTTAAATATTGTTATAGTCCTTCGTTGTTACCGAAATTTCAAAAACAATTGAGGAAGCCTGCCTGCCAGCAACGATGAAAAAATCGTTTAACCCGAGCTTTATGAAACCAAAGTCGAATACTTATAGCCCTGAAATACAACAACAACTTAAAGAAAGCCTGGAATTATTGAAAATTATTTTAGGGCCTGATCTGTTAGCGGTTTATCTTTATGGTTCAGCCCTTGTGGGTGGACTGCAACGCTACAGTGACATTGATTTATTTGTATTAACAAGTCGCACAACAACCATGGAAGAGAGATGCCGCCTGGTTACCCGGCTTCTACAAATTTCGGGTATTTATATGCAAGGCACCAAAAGACCTATTGAAATGACCCTTGTTGAAAATACAGCAATTAATCCATGGCAATATCCGGCACAGTTTGATTTTCAATATGGCGAATGGCTAAGAGCATCATTTGAAGTGGGTAATATTGAACCATGGACGACTCAGCAAATGCCCGATCTTGCGCTGATTATTACCCAGATTTTATTAAAAAGTGATACCTTGTTTGGGTTGGAATCAAAGCAGCTACTGCCTGAAATACCCTGGAGAGATTATATTAAAGCGTTGCTTTACGATCAAAGCAGACTTATTACCGACCTGGAGCACGATACCCGAAATGTTCTGCTGACTTATGCACGAACCTGGAGTACCTTGAAAACCAATGCGTTTAGATCTAAACCTGACGCAGCAGATTGGGCAATCCATCATCTGCCAAAAGAGCATCAGCCCGTGATGCAACGCGCCAAATTAATTTGTATTGGAGTAGAAAATGAACATTGGGATGATATCTATTCATTTGTAAAACCTTGTGCAGAGTTCATGATAGATCAAATTCATCAAGCCAGTTTACTGGTTAACCTGAATGATTCCATGAGTGTTATACGACTTGCTGAATAAACACTGGAAAAGCATTTTTTGACTAAAAAATATGGGAAATGATTTTCTTAAAGAGATACAGAGTAATACATTAGTATATGGCAGTTTTGTTTATCATAAGGATGATATTCATGGCGAAAATGCACGAAAACGAACTTGAAATCAATGAATTTCTTGTCAAAAATTTGATTGAAAAACAGTGTCCTCGCTGGGCCAATCTAACCATGCAACCGGTTTCGTCAAGCGGTACAGACAATGCCTTGTTTCGTCTCGGAGATGACTATATTGTTCGTCTGCCTCGCATTGAATGGGCACCTGGCAGCATTGTTCGCAGTATTAACAAAGAATACGAGTGGATTCCAAAGATTGCGCATTTGTTGACGATACCTGTTTCCAAACCTGTTTTTAAAGGCAGTCCTGATGACCATTACCCATGGCCGTGGCTCATTGCTAAATGGTATGATGGACAAAATCCGGATTTTGAAAACGATAACGAATATGAACTGCTCGCCAAAGATTTGGCCGATTTTATTAATAATCTTCATGCAATCAGACTGGCTGATGGTCCTTTTTCAAGACGCGGTGTTCCGTTAAAAAATCTGGATCAGGAAACGCGCACTGCGCTCAAAGCATTACAAAAGGACATGGACACAAAACCGCTGACCGCTTTATGGGATAACTTATCGGATACTCCTCAATGGGATAAAGAATCCGTGTGGGTACACGGAGATTTTTTACCCGGAAATATCATCACTCAAAATAACCGACTGAGCGCTGTTATCGATTTTACAGATACCGGAATTGGCGATCCGGCTTGTGATCTGATTGTTGCATGGAGTTTGTTCAACGCTCAATCCAGAAGCGTGTTCAAAGATCACTTATACAGTATCGATGAAAACACTTGGCAAAGAGGTAGGGGCTGGGCGCTGTCCATCGCGGTTATCATGCTGCCCTATTACAAAAATTCTAATCCTGTATTGGCTACGCTGGCGCGGCGAATGATTCATAACGTCATACAATCATAAATAATCATACTTTAGAGGAGAAAACATACCTGTAACTGCCGAAAGTTGAGCAAATATATGAAGCCATTGACGGTGGAAATTCGGAATTATGAATTGATTTCACCGGCAGATTGAGGACACTCCCTGAGCAATTCTGATATAATCCGGACAAGAGATCTATTATAATGGCTGAGTCCAATTGAGGAATAAAATGAAATCAAACATCTTTATTTCCATTTTCTTCCTGTTACTCCTGTCAACAGGATATAGTCAAACAGACATCAGTTTTTCAACTAAAAAATTTTTAAAACGTCCAACCGGAGCTTATCATGTTGGATTTGAAGATGTTCATTGGATCAATCAAGATGCTTGCCCTGATGTGAACTTTAACGGGAAAAATCAGGATGATTTCAGCCCCAATAACATCAAACGTTGTCATGAAATTATGGCGCGAATATACTATCCTTCCTCCCCAAAAAATCGATCATACTCACCTTATTATCCGCCGTCTGTAAAATCCATGCTTGAAGGAATTCAAGGACTAATTCCTGATACACCACAAAATGAGCTAAATCAATTTAAGCATATTACGAGTTTTTCACAGAAAAAATCTGACATTGTTAAAAATCAAAAATTTCCAGTCCTTTTTTTTATTCCAGGTTTAGGCTGGCCACCTGAGCTTTATGAAAACTCTATAAGCGAATTGGTTAGTCATGGCTATATTGTCATTGGCATCAGCAGCCCTTTTATCAATCTTGTTGAATTACCAAATGGCCATATTATTGATCCAGAAAAATTACCACCCAAAAGTCCTGAAGAAATAGAAGCTGCACTGGTACCAATACAAAAAAATGATTTATCTTATGTTTATAATGCAATACAGCGTCAACACAATCTAAATGCTGTTTTTGTTGCAATGGATCTCACCCGACTCGGCGTATTTGGGCATTCAATGGGAGGGAGGGTTTTGGCAGATATATCACACGAGCATCCAACATGGTTTCAAGCGGGAGCGACACTTGATATCGGTTTTGATACAACAAATAACGCCAGGAATAAATTTACGTTTCCTTTTATGCATGAAATATCTGCTAACAGAACATTAGTCTCTACCGGTCTACCTGTTACATTTGAACTAGGCAACAATGGCTACCTGGTCGTAATCTCCCCTGACGAACAAAATCATACCTACAGCTATCACGGAAATTTTGCCGATTATTCAACCTTGCAATATGCTCCGGCTTTCAAAAAATTTTTAACTTATGCCAAAGAGCAAGGCATTAAAGAAGCATTCGATGTAAAAATAATGACACACGAACCTACTTCGCAAGAACTTACTAAATTTACAAAAAAAACGTATATCCTTGTTAATAATGACGGTGAATGGCGTGGTGCCATTTATGTGAACAAAGCAAAGCAAACAGATTTTGATATAAGTATCATTGAAGGTCTTGGTAGAGAATTAAACGATTTATCTGGCATGTCTCTTGAAAAGATGTCAACTGCTGAGCTTGAACCGGTCGTAAAGAAAATAGCCGTACTTCATACCATGCTCGCAGCACCGTTGGGCGAGGGCAATGGCTGGGAAATCACCGAGGCTGTTAACACGTATTTGCTCGGTTTTTTTGATACCTATCTTAAAGAAAAAACAAATCCATCATTTAATGAATGTATCCCCTTGTACAAAAATACATATATAAAGTGTGGGCCTGATGAGGTTTAGCTTACAATGATACGTTGCTGGTGAGAAAAAATGGAAATTTACAGGTCAATGATATGAAGCACTATTTATTCTTATTAAGGTTAATATTTCTTTTGGGAATCTCTGCGATAGCATATGCTGTTCCTCAGTGGCTAACCTTACCACCAACACCAACTTTACCGAAAGCTGAGCAAAGCGGTTATGCCTCGATTAATGGTGTGCAAGTCTGGTATGCCACCTATGGACGTGGACAACCCATCATTTTGCTTCATGGCGGACTTGCTAATTCAAATTATTGGGGAAAACAGGTACCCATATTAGCTCGGCATTATAAAGTCATTGTAATGGACAGTAGAGGTCATGGAAGAAGTACGCGAAATGATCAGCGTTATAGCTACGACTTAATGGCTTCAGATGTACTGGGACTGATGGATTACTTGCATATTAAAAAAGCGGCAATAGTTGGTTGGAGTGATGGTGCAATTTTGGGTTTACACATTGCAATTTATCACCCGAAACGACTAACCAAACTGTTTGCTTATGGAGCTAATTCTGATCCGGCAGGTGTTAAATCAGATATCTTTAAAAGTTCGGTGTTTAAAGCGTATATCGCCCGAACACGGAACGAGTATGAGGAGTTATCCCCTACTCCAAAAGGGTATAATACCCTCTTTGATAAACTCAGCAACATGTCGGCAACCCAACCAGATTTTACAAAAGAACAACTGAAAAAAATCACAGTTCCTGTCTGGATTGTAGATGGCGATCACGATGAGGTGGTTAAACGCGGTAATACGGAGTTTATGGCGGCACAAATCATAAACTCCCGTCTGCTGATACAAGCTTCGGTCAGTCATTTTTCTTTTTTACAAGATCCGAAGCAATTTAATAATGATGTGTTAAATTTTCTTGAAAAAAATCCAGATTAATAAATTCCAGTACTAAATTATATGAGAGAGCCTAGCTACCCCGGCACAGGTATATATCACCTGCAAGATAAGTTAGATTTATCCTGGTGCAGGGGATATTGCATTAGTTCTCATTATTATCCTCGATTATGCAGGGTTAAAAGAATCACCGAGAACACAAAAAGAATTGCAAATTCATTTTATTATTCAATCAGATTGATACAATTTGTTATCAAGTCAATAACTTCAGCGATAGAAAAATTGGGACAGTATCGAGGATATTCTCTATTTAAACCACCAGAGTGCTTTTCCAATAGTTGGAGATCAAAATTAAGCATATCCACTGTATCAAATTTCTCTTTATCCCACATATCTTCTGAATGTACGCCAAAACCACCATCAAAAAGTAGCCGGTTTGGCAATCTAATCAATACATGCCAACATTCATCAGAATTTTTTACCATAATAAATGCAATAGTTACCTTTTCAGTAAATTTTTGGTTCCAAATATTACAAAAGGCATAAGCAAATGGACCACATGGCCCGGAGTTTATTGCCGGCTCTCCAAAATTTTCACCAGCAATTTTGACAAAACCATAGAGTTCGTTTATTTTATTGGATAATTCGTTTAAAAGAATCAATGTATTATTTTTACCATCGTTCATCAGGCAATATACTCTCTTAAAAATCCAGCCAATCGATAGGGTCTATGAGCATTTAATGCTTTAAAAACATCTTTATCAAGACTGTTCATAAAACGATAAAAAATCAATGCTGAATACAGTGGCCATAATTTTTTAGTTAATGAAAAGACCGTCATAGCCTCAAACTCTGGCCAATTTTCCAGGCAGGCCTCCTGCAGTTGATTATATATTTTATCACCTTCTTTAATACCATGATGAGTAATGGCTTGCTTTAGGAATCCATGCAACGAAAAAAATGGATGCGTAATAACAACTTCCCCCAAGTCATTGAAAATCAATTTTTTGGTATCAGGGTGAATCAGAATGTTGTTCGTATGGAAATCACATTGGACTATTGTCTGAGGAACAGCGTACTGAACCAGAAGCTGTAATTCCTCAGTAAGTTGGGGTTTTAGACTGATTAAGCGTTGAATTTCCTCGGCTCTTAAGCCTTCAGTTTCCAGAACAGCAATATCATCGAGAAGCTTATCATATAAGACAGGTAATGTTTTCCGCCAATCACTAACCCCCAGTGCGACAAAGTCTTCCAGATGGTTTTCCACCGTCCGTTGCATGCGGGTAAATTGCTTTATAGCCTCAAAAATCAGATTGGGCTGAAAATTCGTTTTTAAATAAGCACGTAAAGAGACTCCAGCCTCTTTCATCAAAAAACAATGAAGTTCTTCATGAACAGCAATAACTGAAGGTACGGGTGCTTGAAATTTATTTTCCAGTAACCGAGTAATGGCAGGTTCAAGCGAAAATGTCGTGGATGCAGGTGTCTGCTTTAAATAGAAATTCTCACGGGAGGTCACAATTTTATGGATTACAGAATAGGCTGTTTGCACAATTTCTCGGTGGGTAATTGTGCTGTAACCATTGGATTCCAGGGTGCTGATAGCCCATTTAACAGCCGCCTTATTTGTCATTAAGACCATCCGCCTCGCCATCCTGTAGCAAAGTTTTTAGTATATCATTGCCATTGATGACAATGTATAAGGAATGTACTTTTCTCGCCAACAACCCGACTGATAACATACATCACAAGATAAAAAAATAAGAGATGTATTGACATAGTTTAATGTTTTTTTTATTTCATCCTGGCAACTGTTAAAATATTAAGACTCTTGTCCGGTATAAACGGATGTCCATTCATATCATATTGGTTGAGAACTTCAAATCCATTTTTTAGGAGTAAATCCTGCAATTCCTGCGCTGTGTATATTTGCAGGCTAAACGTGTTTGTGTGACATTCAGGTTTGCAGCCTTCTTTCGAAATCGTATAGTTATCATGAGAAATAAGAAGACCATTTTCTTTGTCAATTTCTGAGTGTTGCTGATTGCGAAATGAAATGCCATCAAGAACGTTACTGATATCCATAACAAAATCTTTAATAACCTCATCTGTAAGGGCTTGTAGATTAAAGATATCAAAGATGTATATACCACCTTCATTTAAATTACGGCGTATGTTTTGAAGTGTTATTTCAAAGTCTGATTTGCTGACATGACCTATTGCACTGAATATGGTAATAACGGCATCGTATGTTCCTGCATTAATGGTGCGCATATCTCCCACCATAAACGGCACACTCAGATTCATTTTAATGGCTTTATTTCGTGCTATATCAATTAAAGCAGGGCTTATGTCATTTCCTGTTACTTTATAACCACGCTGGGCCAAATAAAGGACTTGAGAACCGGTACCACAGGTCATGTCCAGAATTGTTTTTGCTCCTTGCCCGGCCAACAGCTTTTCAATGAGCGCATTTTTATTTTCGGTATCGTCATTAATATTATGTGCATCAAAAAATTGAGGCAATTTCTGGTATTCAATGGGCAACCCGAGATTGGTCGTTTTGGTGTTCATAATTTTCCCTCATATTACCTTTCAAATTTGATGGTTTGTGGTGAAATAAAGCTATCAGATCTTTACTGGAAATTCAGCCTGCTATATCCATCGCTTTGGCAAGGTTTCCCTCCACTGTTCTGAATGTGAGGGTCCGTGTTGATAACAATATTTTGCTTGCTTGATTGCGCAGACAATATCTCGATAACATTTTGATAGAAAGCATTTCCAAAGTTATCACCAGCAATATCTTCTATACTCCGACCTATGCGACTTTCCAGATCCAAATCTGCATTCACCAACTCCCATCCGAGTTTTTCAGCTAACAATTTTGCGTCCAGGCCTTTGCCAATTCCGGGGGGCCAATAATAAAGATGCGTTTAATTGGGTTCATTTATTTCGTCCTTTGGTTGTGCGTTTCTATATTCAGTATAAGATTCGAACAAATGCAGGGCAATACGTAGAAATACTCTATTTGGTAAGCTACGTGTTTAGTTTGCTGTTTTTAGTTTGTCAATTTACCCCCTTTATCTGTTACCTGGAGTGAGAATTGATTAACTCACTAACGTTTGAATATCAGTATCAAGGTTTGGGTATTGTTTGAAATTGTCGGATTTCACTTGATCTTTCCCGGTAGTGTTGTGTTGTTGTCAGAGAAACGGTTTGGGCAGGTCAAAGCCGCTCCAAATACGGTATTTTTATTAACAGCCACTGACTTTCCAGTTACGCTATCAGGAACATCAAGCTCACCACGCGAAGACACCTTCTCACCTGCAACGGTGGCAATCGATACAGCGGTAATTCCAGCGGCTTCCATCGTTGTTCGTAAACGCTCTCTTTTTTCCACATCATCCGCCGCCCATTGGGCTGGGAGAGATCCTTGTGAAGATAAACTTTCCATTTCGGAATTGGATGCCGCCATAAATAGTCACGCATTAAACATATTGTACTTAAAATACATTATAGTTGGTTGGTCTCGATTGTACACACCGTGTAATACAGATGAACGTTTGCTATAAACCAGGCTACCCGGGATGACACGCTGATAGTTCCAAACCATCTGATATAAATAACTGCGATTAATACACAGTTTGTGTGCACTCCATAATCGGGATATAGACCGACCACCAAAACGCTCCATAATTTTACCAGGGTTTCATGTTGAAAGGAGATGGATTAAAGATTACCTGTTCCTTTTCATCGGCCTTTTCAGCTTCAATATCCTGCTGAGGCTCTATTTCTCCTCGGGAAAGCCTGTGCTCCATCGAAAGTGGATTCGTGGCAAGATTTTGCGCTTTAGTGGCCTCATCCTTTTCTTGTGCTTTCAGGCCGGGTATGGGCACCAAATTATTGGCCAGCCGTTGGGTAAATGCATCATATAAGGCCAATGTGGGTATGGTAATACGAAGAGAAACGATATTTCCTTTCCCGTCTTGAACAATTTCCACACAATCACTGGAAAGATCATTTTCTTCTTTAAACGCATTAAACTCTGTCAGGATTGCTTCCATGAATTTTTTTAATTCTTCACCTTGTTCTTCGGTTAAGATATCAGGCTCACAAAGCAATTTAATGGTAAGGGTCAGTGATTCGCGATCATTATCAACCAGTAATAATCCTTTGGCGATCATATCCGCAATTATTTTCGGGTCAAAACTGGACTCTGAAATCAGTTTTTCTGAATCAAACGCGCCCGGCTGTTCATCCATTGTTTCTACAATTCTTCCTGGTTTGGTGAAAGATTTATCTTCACCAGGATTTGCTTTTCCCCCAGATGCGTTATCCGAGGTCGCACTATCACCACCACCACTGGCATGTCCGGAACAAAGGCGATTGGGTGCAATTTCTTTAAAGCAAGTCGTGCAGCGCACTTTTGCTGCCTCATCAGCAGACTCTTTGTTTTCTGCCTCTTTGATTTTCTCTTTTTCTTTGCTTAATAATTGTAATGTTAGTGAAACTGAAGAGATTTTTGGTACGCTTGCTGTCGTTTCTTCCTGGGTCGGTTGATGCGTTGATTTGTCATTTTTCATGATGAAAACCCATTTCAAATCTGTAGCCATATAAGAAATCATACGCAAAATTAGCTTTCTTTTGCTCTTTTTAGTGGATTTTTACAAGCTTTTTACAAAAGATATGTTATTGGTATGGTGATGTAACAACAGAGCTTCTATCCTGGAAAAATGCGCCAATAGAAAAACCACCACCAGACGATATTATACATAGTGCCTGTTATTTGATAATTCATCATTAATCGCCTTAAGGTTTTGGTGTAACCTGAAAAGGAGATGGTGTCACCACATCTCCTTCAAGATATGACGACGCCGCTGCACTGGTCCTCATTTCTTCTAAAACACCCTTAAATTGTTGATTTATTTCTCGGGCAGAAGCCAGTGAGGCCAGTTCTAACGTTGCTGGTAAAGATTTTTCCAACTCTTCATTCCAGGCTATATTTTGATGTCCAAATTCACCTTTATGTAATGTTATTCCGAGTTTCTCAGCTATCTCATCTGCGTATTCAACAAATGCATTAGCAGCTGCATATGAAGGATGTTCAAACTTACCGCAGCTTAAGTATAGATTTCTCCCTGTCAGCTTTTCTCTTGGTATTTCGCTTAGTATCGCTCGATTGGCAGATGAAGGTGATTGCGCTATTACCCCATCAAAAAGATCGGGGCGTTTTGAACCGATATAGATACTTGCAGTTCCGCTTAAACTGACTCCTCTCATTACCCTATGGTGTGGCTCGGAAGGCCAATCCTGTTCCTTTTCCAGCTCAGGGAATAATTTAGCAGCTATAAAATCAATGTATTGATCAATGCCATGTCTATAGTCAATCAGTCTTGCTCCCATCCCTGGCAAGTTGACAGATGGATCGTTATCGAAAGCCTTACGAGCCTCTTTGGATAATGTTGTTTTTAATCCCGGTAGAGGGTTAATAAACACAAAAGCTGTGTTGGGGGACAGTTTTTCTTCCGCCAACATTTTTTCAAAGTGCTCCATACAGCCTGTCATTAAAGAAGGTATTCCATCATTGATCACTATGATATTGTCAATTTGACCTGAAGCAGGCTTAAATACCTGTATGGCTCGAGTAAAATCAGCGTAAGGTGAATCATCCTCTGTATCAGAATAAAATAAACGATCATGATATTGAGCTGTCACTGGCGCGTCACTACGATGCAGCTCACCCTCTTTATCTGAATACAGCGCATCATGATAAACAAAGTGTTTTGTAGTGCCTGATGTTTCTGTATTAAGCAAGCCCGGCCAATCTATTGGCTTACCTGCGATATGTGCGCGTTCCGGATCAGGATTTATACGAACTATTTTTTCTGAACTGTTAAAAAAATAGGGTGAAGCATGGGAGCTGAATTCATCGTTACATCCACTGTGTGGTATTTCCGGAAATATTGCAGGATTGGTAGTGCGAGGTGTAAAACCATCACCAACCTCAAAGAATGGTGGAAGTTCAGGCTCTGGTTTTTTTCCTCGATGCCTTGGTTCTACTTCAATATAGCTATATACAACCAGGGAATCTCTGGGCATGGTATTTCTGAGGCACATTATTCCAGTATCAAGATGTTCTGATAGTTCCTGGCGACCGTCTGTAGAGCCATAGCCATGAAAATCACCTTGCAGATACAGGTTCTTTTTAGGAGTGTGACCTGCATTTGATGTGACTTTTAAAATAGCAGATTTCAGATCCGAATTTTTGAGGCTCATCTGTAATTGAGAAAGATCCCTTTCGCTTGTATCAAGAGTACCTTCCTGGACAACCCCTCCAGGATCTCGAACCACATAGTTACCCTCTTCAGATAAGTAAATAATGCCATTTTCTGCGTTTGCTGTATTGTTATCGGGCAACGTTGACATTAAAGCAAGCTCATACTCCTTGTGGGTGCGGGGTACCTCCGTTTGGTTGCCGGGTACCTCTGTACTTCCCGCAAGGTTCTTTTTTGGGAATAAAAAATAAACCTCACATTCCAGCTCTGTATTCAAACCATCTTCTATAATTGGCGTACCGCCTAAGGCTTTAACCTGTCCCCAAAATATTTTATCCATCTCTTCTTTTTGTGGTGGAGACAAGCCTCTGTAGTATTCAGCATATTTATCCAAAACATCTTGAAATGCAGGCATACCAGTATGGCTGGAAAAATCTGCCCAGAATTTTTCTGGCAGTGGTTCCCTACCCGTCGCATCCTGTAGTTTTTTGATAAATTCTTGTGCGATTGTCATAACAATATCATCCTGTGAAACAGGTTTCGAGGAAGCACCTTTGTACGACTCTAAAAGAGTCATTCCCATTCTGACGTATCTGGATCGCTAACGTCGAACGATCTGGATCGCACGAAGCGACGCCTGAGTTAATTGTAGTACTAATCCTCTTTTTTGATCTTTTTTAAGCTATAACGGCCGGGTAAAGATTAAACAATAGCGACCAGTCGCACCGGCGCTTCCGTGCCTTCTTTGATTTTAAGCGGAAAAACCAGGATGCGACTGCCGCAAGGTGGTAATAATGCCGCATTGGCAATATTTTCAATAATGTATTTTCCTGCCCCCAGCAATAAGGCATGCACGGAATAGCCATCTTCCGGCCTGTCAGGGGAAAGGGTATCAATACCGAGTCCTGCAATCTGACGGTCCAAAAGTACGTGTGCTGCCGGGAGAGAAACAGATGGGAAAACATGGTTATTATGGTATTTTTCTGGCTGCGTCCAGAATTTGTCCCATCCCGTACGTATCAACACAAAGCTGGATGGTGGAATTTTTCCATGTTGCTGTTCAAACTGTTCAATGTCTAAAACAGACAAACTATACCGTTCATGTGCTTTGACTGACACGTCGATAACAACACAACTTGCCTGTAAATCGGTTAACGAGAGTTGATCGACGGTTAAACCGCCAGGTATGCAATGTGCGGGGGCATCAATGTGTGTGCCTATACCGGCATCCATTGCGATATGTTGCACCCGAAATTTGACAGCATCCGTGCAATCGCGATAATCAAGTTGTACGGTGTTCTCAAATCCGCAGCGTTTATCCCAGAAGGGTATGGAAGGTTCCAGAGCATGGGTTAGATCGATCCATTGAAGACTGGAAACATAGGCCGGCACATTCAGATTTTTCGCCATGTACACCATATTCCATAGATAATCAGCTGGTTTGAGATTAAATAACGGGGAAAAGCCCTGCTTTTCATAAAATTGATAGGTTTTAAGGTAGTTTTCATCGGCTTCAGAAGGTGCCAGCGTTTCGACTGTCATAGTAAAAACCCCTTGAAGCCTTGCGTACTGAACCGCAGCATTCAAAAGACGATGACCGACTCCTTTTCCCTGCCAATGGCGCAAGACAGCCATCCAGTAAATAGTGCTGTTTGTTGGATAGGGAAATTCAAGACTCAAAAGCCCCACGAATACGCCTTGAGTTTTAGCAGCAAAATTAATACGCGAACGAACACCCTGCCTGTACTGTTCATTGCATTCAGGCAGACCAAAATAGTCGGGCAAGTCACTCGTTATGTGACGACACAGGATTTCAGCATCATTTGCTGAAATCTGTTCTATTGTAAAACTCATTGATCACCTGCGTTGGAATTTAACACCAAATCAGTCTGCATCACCGTCACGGCATGCCCACGAAAAACATCCATACCGATTTTTTGCCAACCTAAACGTGCATAATAATCGGGTATTGTCGGATCGAAGGCAAAAAGAAACAGTGTTTCAAAACCAAGCTCCACAGCTTTTTGTTTGGTTACGTGCATTAATTGCCTGGCTATACCCTGTTTTTGATAATCAGCATCAACTACCAGCGAACCTAACCATGGCTTTAAATCAGGACGAATCCCATCATTCTCGCGTAATGAGCACATGCCGACAGGTTTGTTGTCTTGAAGCGCGACAAAGGTTAATGGCAACTCCGTTTCATGCAAATGATTTTGATAATTTTGCTCAACACGTGCAATGGGTACGTCGGGCGACCATATTGAACCCAGGGTTTGATGCCATATCTGAACCAGGCGTGGAATGGTGTCCGGATGATTTTTTAATAGATCAATAGTCATTTTGTGTCACTCCATGTAACTGATACACAGGGTAAATTATCCAGCGAATATTTTGCAAAAATCAGGGTATCCGTCACGTCTCGACTCAACGGTTTTAATCGATTGGATTTTAGCACACCCTCCAAAACATAATGCAATCGTTCAGGAATGTTTCTGCTGCGAATATTATCAACATCACAGGTAATGGCAATGAGTTTGACACGCAGTTGTTTAAACGCATATTGGGTAATCGCATTGATGGCTTCAGTCATCAAGCCTTTGCCAGCATATGTACGACGTATCCAGTAATCGGTTTCAAGGCAGGGTACAGCCCAATTGTAATGGTGAAAACCGGTTGCGCCGATAAAATCTCTGGTTTGTTTATCAAACACAAACAAGGGTAACCAGGTTTCATTCGGCTCTTTCAGACTCGGCCATGTCTGGTATTTCTCTAGCCCATTCCATGCACTCACGCAGACTACCCCATGAATCGAGGATAGCGGCGTTCAGACTGGTGGCATCTCCGATCTGCGGTGGTCTTATCAATAACCTGAGTGTGATAACAGGCATTGGAAAATCAGGCGTATTCATGTATTTCCTTTTGTTGCAAAGTGAATAAGCTATAGTAAATTCCCCGTAATCGCATGAGATCCTCATGCCTGCCCTCTTCAGCAATCTGACCATTATTCATGACATAAATGAAGTCAGAATCAATGATAGAACTCAATCGATGGGTGATGATAACTGCGGTTCTTTCTTCAAGAAAATCACGGATAGATTCAAACACCGTGTGTTCAGTATTTAAATCCAGTGCAGACGTCGCCTCGTCTAAAATAACGACCTTTGATGGCCGTAATAACATTCTTGCGATGGCCATTCTTTGGCGTTGTCCCCCTGAAAACCGCACGCCTCGTTTACCGACTTGCGTATCCAGCTGGTGTTCGTAGTTTTCGATTAGTGGCTTCAGTTGTGCTTTATCCAGTGCGTCCCATAATCGATCATCGCTAATGTCTTTATCAAAGGTAAGATTGTGGCGAATGGTGTCGTTGAACATGACAGGACTTTGTAAAACGGTGCAGATGTTATCCCGGATCAACTGAAAACCTGCCTCATGGATATTGACGTCATTGATGAGGATTTCTCCTGCCGAAATTGGATAAAAACCAAGCAGTGCTTGAATTAAAGACGACTTCCCTGCCCCGCTGGTCCCCACAATCCCGATTTTTTTACGAGGCGCGAAACGCATACTGATATCATTCAGGATCAGTTTGTCAGGCTCATAAGCGAAAGACAGATTTTTGATATCAATAGTGACATCAGGTTGCTTATGAAACGGATTTGCTTTTTCAGGATAAGACGGCTCTGTTTCCAGCTTCATAATGTGGTTAATACGAGCCAAAGCCGAGCTGGCTGCGTATAATTTCGATTGCATGCTGCCGAGAACATTCATATACCATTGCACCTGGAAAATATACTGCAACAAGGCGATCATCATACCGATGCTGAACTCGTTGAATAATATCAAGGTCATCGCCAGCAAATAATACAAATCGACGCCAATAAACAGCAACATACCGGAAAAATCGCTCACGATTTGCGTTTTCCATTCGTATGCAATTGAGCTGGTTTTAACGTCCTGTGCTTTTTTCGCAAGTTTTTGAAAATAATACCCTTCCTGATTATCAGCGCGTAATTGAGTAATCGCGTCGACCGTTTCAACAAACGCATCTTGAAACAGCTCAAAAGCACTGTTCTGTTGTGCTTTCAGTTCTTTCAATTTTTTTGCGAATTTGGCTGTTAACAATAAAGACAAGGGATTAAACAGAAAAATAAACAAGGCAATTTTCCAGTTAATCACGAATAACACGACGGTAATACCCATTAACGCCAAAACAGCAATGACAGACTGGCTTACGGTTGAACCGATAAATTCGTCAATTGTGTCCAGGTCTTTTATGTAATATGAAGCCAGTCTTCCACTACCTAGTGTTTCGTATTCCTTAATGGATATTTTTCCTAAATGAGCCAGTAATTTCATTCTTATTTTTAACACCACATCTTTGGAAATTATTTTAAATTCTCTGCTTTGTATAACCGTCAAAATCTCGGTGATTACGCGAAGAAACAGCACGAGGCTGAACGCTGTAATGAATATCAAAGTGGGTGTAACGAGCTGTTGTGGTAAAAACGAGGACAAAACTTTGGTGAAAAACCCAGGCTGCTTAAGAAGCACTTCGTTAATAAGGCCTGGGATAATCAAAGGGACAGGCAAATAGAACAAGGTTGACAGGATTGACAGGAGGTTTGCTGTCGTGAATGTTTTCTTATGTTCCAGCGCCATTATCAGTATACCGGACCATGTTAAGTCAGTATTTGCATTATTCATTCGTATCGCCTGGTTGATTTTTCAAATTGGTCATAGCGCCACAGGGAATCGCTCAAGCTCGGATCACGACTTGGATAGTTTTTTTTCCATGAAAATCGTTCTTTCTTCCCCATAATACTTATTGAACTCTGGCTCTATCAAAAATTTCTGTTAATTGCTTGAACCAGGTTATTTCACCAGCATCTTCCAACATCCACACCCACGCAAGTACTGCCTGTACAAAACACCAATCAAGTATTGTTTGCTCAGGTATTGAGAGAAATTTGGAAAAACAGCGAATGCGATTTTGAATAATTGGCAGAACAGCCGTATCAAGCGCCACTAATTCCGCGATGGGATTGCGAATAAAAGCAGCCACTTCAAAGGCGGGCTCGCCTCTTACACCTTTGGGATCAATGGCTATCCATCCCTCACTGTCTTGCAAAATATTATCATGATGCAAATCCCCGTGAAGTAATACATCCCTGGCAGATGTCTGCAGCAGGTTATCGCGCAGTTTTCTTGCTCTTTGCAGCAAGTGCGAAGGTATTTCCCAGTCTTTGTCCAGGGCTGCAAGCCAGGCTTTGATATGAGGAAATCTGTTATCCGCTGGTATAGGTGCGTTATGCAGGTGATTTAAGCAGTCACAGGCGATGCGGATGGCTTCATTGTCGCGTACCGGGAATGAGGGTTTTAAAGAAACGCCAGGAATGGCGCATTCAAGGAGCAGCATCCCTTCGTCTTCGGCCAGCACTTTAACCGCACCAAAACCATCAAAAGCCTTGAGTGCCATCGCTTCTCGTTTGAGGCCATGAATATCAAGACCCAATTTCAGGATAACTGGCTGCATGCCTTTCTTGCCAGACATGACATAATTGTAACTTAAATTGTTCACGGCTTTTAAATCGGATAGTCCAAGAGCTGCTTCTATCTGCCTGACTCTTTTGGGCAAATCAACAAGCCACTGTTTCCCTTTCTCGCCATACTGATTGTTAATGTTTTTTTCAAGAAGTTCCATGAACTATGTTTCCTCATGCCTTAGCCTAATCTTATAGAATCATCCTCAAAATCAGAGAGTTCGCTCTCTTCATCGTATAGCTCTCTTTCATCATACTGAATTTCATTATCAATAAGAAACAGACGCTCCTTCCCGGGCTCGCCGGATAACGCGTCAGCAGCTTGCACCGGTCCGCCGAGTGCAGCAAGTAATCGACCCGTTGAACAGGAAGACAACGGTTCCTGTTGGTGATAAGAGCACCATAACTGTTGATAGAGCGGGCAGGTTGCCAATAATTCATCGTGCGTTCCTTGCGCCATGACTCGTCCCTCATGAATTACAATAATGGCATCGGCTGTTTTAGCCTCGGTCAATTTGTGCGTAATCATCAGGCTGGTCACGCCCTCATCCGTCATTTGAGCGACGCCGCGTAATATTTGCGTTGCCGACTGGCTGTCCAAAGAAGCGGTAATTTCATCCAAAAGCAGAATAGGGCTTCTTTTGATAAAGCCACGCATAATCGCTACTTTTTGTTGCTGACCACCGGACAGACTTTTTCCATCTTCTCCCACCTGGGTATCCAGTCCGTTTTTGAAAGATTGGAGAAAGGTTTCCAGATTGCAGGCCCTGGCCAAAGCCCAGATAGCCGCATCATTCACTTCGTCAGGATTTGCAGCACCAAAACAAATGTTTTCACGAATCGTTCCCTTAAACAAGTTCGGAGTCTGGCCAAGCAGACTGATGTTTTGTTCTAAGGATTTGAGACTCACTTCAGCAATATTCTGACCATTGATTCGAATAACCCCGCCTGCAGGTTTGTAGTATCCATACAGCATATTAAAAACAGTCGTTTTTCCAGCACCACTTTCACTGACTAAAGCCACCTTTTGACCGGGCTGAATGGTAAAGGAAAGGTTTTCAAACAAGGGCGCATTGTCTGATTCCCCCGGTTTTGGTGCGTGAGTAAATGTTACGTTTTCAAATTCAATCGCGGGCGCAATGCCTTCGGATAATACAAGATGTGTGTCCGGGTGTAATTCAATCAGCTCATCGGGTTTGGAGAGCTCCTTGAATACAAATTTCAAATCAGGCCAGGCTGCAAAAAGCTGGTTAACCGCTTGACCAAAAGCCGGGAACAAATTAGCGAGAGAATTCAGATAACCGGCCACCACAATAAAATCCTGGACACTGTATTCTTTGGTTACCACGCCGTGACCCACATAAAGTGTTGCGAGCAGCATACCTGCGCGCGAAATGGCATACTGTCCCAAACCAATTTGTAATGGCTTTTTCATGCCCACAATATCGGCTTCTGTCATGCGATTTAAAGCTTCTTCTACACCGTTCATGGTGTACTCAAACTGACCAAAATCACGGATGGTTTTATAGCGCGCAATCGCACTGGTGAAATTGGAAAATGCTTCATTTCCTGCTGTCAATCCTTCTTCGCGCGCATCAATAATGGGTTTTGCCGTGATCGCACCATAAGCAATATATGAAACCAGCATAGCAAACAAGCCGCCACCCATCGCAAAACCATAACGGCTGGATAGCAGATTGCAGGCAATCGCAATTTCTACCAACGTTGGTGCAACCTGGGTCAATAATGGCGTAGCTACACTGCCAACTGCAAAGCCTTTTTGCATAAGAAACAGTTGATCGCCAAACGATGTGTTGACATGATAATCAAGAGATTTTTTTAGCAAATGCTCCGTGCCCGTCTTCAATATTCTTTTTGTTGTGTTAGCAGTAACGGGAACCATTACCTGATCGCGTAAATTGGGAAGTACTTGAGCCAGCGTGTATGCCGCTATCAAAAGGGTAATTAAAGCCTGTCTGGATAAATCAACGCCTGTAATATCCACGGTTTCATCATCACTGGCGAGCAAATTGATGGTCTCACCAAACAGCCAGGGCGTTATAAAGTTCATGCCCGTACTGAGCGCTGTAAGCACCGCACCCATGCCAATGCCCGGCAGATTCTCTTTTGAAAAGATAATCTCGCTTAAACCGCTGACAACACGTGAGGGAGAAATATCTTCTTCTACACGTTGCAGAAGCTCAGATTCTGCACCGACATGATCAGTATCGATTTCAATAAGCACCTCCTGATCAGGAGCGGGAGTATCCGGTACGGTTGTCTGTGCAACGTCACCCCTCACTAAAAATACTATTGTCCAAAATAACTGATTTATGAATTGAAAAATCCGGTCCATAATTACCTCCAATGACCCGGTTCATCCATGCTGGGCTTTAGTATTAATTGCTGAATTTTTGAAATAAATTATACCTTTTCAACCCGTCTGGTTGGCGTTCATTTTCACGCTAAACGGTAAATTTTTTGTAAAACGCAAATAAAAAAACCAGCATTCGCAAAGTTAAGTGGATAAAATTGTAGAAATGCCATTAAAAAACACGAATAAATATAGTAAAATCTGCAAGCTGATTTAATTAATTTTTACCCGCGCCATTGATGATAGTCTAAATATGAGGTGACTTATGACCAATATAAAGGCTGCAGCAAATGTTACCTTAATTTTCCGCCTGGTCTATACGTATTAATACGGTATTTTATATAAAATATTCGGCTTATAATCAGGGGGATAAAACTAACGCTGAAGTACTGTAAAAACACAGCACTGTTTGCACAAGGTCATTCGAGTGATGGATTGACCTCACAAGGATGCGCATTTTTACGCCATTTCATACGAACATTGAGTTCATGTAGTTTATTTTATACAATAAATATAGCATTAACCAGGTAAAATCAAAGTGAGCTCAACATGCCCATCGCAGCTAAAAGCCATCCGTTGACAGCATTTTGCAAAGATGTTCAGGAAATCATTAAACCTTTAAATCAAATTGGAATTGATTACCTTTCTTATACCCGGGTTTATGCCAATGGTGCCCGCATTTATCTCAGCGCAAGTGCGCAAATATTGGATGATTATTTGCTCTATAAAAAATATTTGAAAGTGGTTAATGATATGAGTCCTTCTGTTCAACCATCTAATAAAATTATTCTATGGTCTACCCTTCCTTATCAAGAGCTTGTTCAGGAAGCGAAATCAATGGGGGCAGGTCATGGCTTTTTTGTTTTCAAAGAAAAAACGAATCCGGATTATTGTGAAAGCCTGGGGTTTGCCACTTCTCAATACAATGAATCCATTATTAATAACTATTTTAGTAATATAGAGTTAATAAGAGAGTTTACTGCGAATTTTCATAAAGAAGCTGGCGATCTCATTTCAAAAGCAGAAAAACATAAAATTACTTTGCCTTTTAATGAATGCCAGGTTGACATGGCCGATTTACAGAATTTATTTCTAAAATTTGAAGTAAAAAATAGTCCTCCGAAATTAACCAGGCGACAAATGGATTGTGTAAAATTATTAATGCAAGGAATGAATGCCAAAATGATTGCGAAGGAATTGAAGCTTTCTCCTCGGACTGTTGAATTTTATCTGGAGGGACTCAAAGCAAGACTCGAATGCAAAAACAGAGTTGAACTTATTTTTAAATTGGGCAAATATTTGCAATTTATATCAACGTAAAATCGGGTAAACGGCATAGATCAAAATAACCAATTCCTTCAGGTGCATATAAAACGTAAAAAGATCCTTCGCAGAGATTTGATCTATAATATGCATACTATTGAATAATTTTCGGCACATCATGCCTAAACCATCTATTCAAGCCTTACAAAAAATATCAGAGCGTGCTCATATTCCAGCTGTAGCTTATGCTTCTGTTGAACCCAAAGAAGAAAGCGATCGTGCGTTTGTGGTAAGCTCACTTGCTGTTGGTAAAAAGGAGGCCAAATCCACCAATGCCGAGAGGAATGAAGTAGATAATAACACACAGTTTCCAGCCTCCTCTTTGAGCAAAATTGTATTTACTTACCTGGTGTTACAGCTGGTCAGGGAAGGACATATCAAGCTTGATGAACCATTGCATAATATTCTGCAAAATGAAAGATTTATGGTGGATGGCCAATATCCGGATAAGGCGTCCCAATTAACCGCCAGACATGTATTGTCACACACGACAGGCTTGCCAAATTTTGGGGCAGGATCAGATCTATCTTCCCCACTATTGTTTTCTGAATCAGGTCTTGGCAAGGAATATTCCTATTCAGGGGAAGCTTTTCTTTACTTGCAAAAAGCCATTGAAAAAAAAATGGGTAAAGATTTGGAAACCCTTGCTCAGGAATATGTATTCAAACCTTTGGAAATGGAGCATTCTACGTTTTTACCACAAGCAAATGGTGATACCAATATTGTAGCAGTGCACACAGAGCTTGAAAAACCTGTATCAATCTATGAAAGTATCCCTCACCTCAGATATGATCTTGAAGTACTATCATCCTTGTCTGATCCCGGTCAATCTGAAAAAGGTAAAATTTATTTATCTGAAAACCCTCGTCAATACTACATAAAGGGAATGCCTGAACCATCTACCATTCCTCCCGAGATTGATTTGACGAATTTAGCAACAAAGCTTGATAAGCTTTCATTCAAAAGCGAAATTCTGGCTATGACATCAAAAGCAGGTCATACTCCGCATCTTAATGCCGCTGGCTCACTGCTTACAACGGCCCAGGATTTTTCAAAATTTATGGCTGCCTGGTTAGAGAATATAGAAGATCCAACCCTCCAACAAGCATTTCAATTTGAAACGGGTTTCTCACTTTCAGATTTGACACCAGAAGAATTCCATCGCTTAAGCGTTGATAGTAGCACAAAAATACACCTCAAAAATGCAACAGAAAGTAATTATAAGTATATTCCTTTTAACCAAAAAGAATTTGATAAATTAAAACGTGCAATGGACGAGTCTGCGCAAACAGAAATCAAGAATATAAGTCAAAAACTTGTGTCTACAAAGACATACAGCATTACTAAAACATGTGGTTTGGGTTGGCATATCTATAAAGGTGCAGACAAAGTAATCGCTTATCAATATGGCGAAAATCTCAATACACGATCATTTATCGCGCTCAATATTACCGATAAAAAAGGAGCGGCATTTTTTACAAACTCTGAAAATGGAATGAGCATTGCAACGCAAATATTGAATGATCCTGATTTGGTGCCTGTTGGTGATATGCGGGAGTTATTCAAACACATGCCCCATTATACTCAAAGTGATGCCCCCGGGTGGAAAGAAACGATTGAAGGGATGCTTGCTGAAGATCAAGGCGAGCTTGAAAGAGCTGGAGCTTGTTTTGTAGCGGCGATTGCATCATCACCTGATGATCCATCCAGGCAACTGCGTATGGAATGGTTTAATATGGTGCAACAATCGAAACAGGAAAGGCAGGCATTCACCCAATCTTTAGAATCTTTTGCAGGAATTTACAAGAACCCCTTCAATGAGAAGCGAGAAATATATATCAAGGATAGCGGTTTAATATGCAAAGAATTCGACAGGGAAATAAAACTTGTGCGGATTTCCGAGACCGATTTTTTACCTGAAAAGAATCAGGATTTCAAAATAAGCCTGAAGGGTGATCAAGCCACCATTCATTTTCTTCAAGGCCCCCCGAAATATTTGTTTGACCAGTCATTGCCAGAATCTCAAGAACACCCTTCATTTTTTGCGGCTATTTCAACATGGTCATGCCATCAACCCACGCATGACATGCAGACGCATCAGGTTGATGGAGAGAATACGCTGGTTCATGAAGCACAGGAAGTGTCCAGGTTAGAATCCGCTCGGGAAGTAACCCAACGATTTCGAAGTGCTGTAATCGATATTCGACCTGACCAGGTAGAACCTTCTGAAGCAGTTGAAGAAATAGTACAAAAAAATAATTTGCCTTAAGCAGTGGAGTTCTGAATAGAGCAATTTAAAAAAATACGTGTTATTCGAATCGAATTAGTCAGTCAGTTACCCTCGGTAATCACACTAATTCAAATCATTCGTCATGTGCACTCTGCGCCACAACTTGCCCCTCGTGCACCGATTATGTATGAGTTGATCTACTCCAGTGCTAAATTGAATAGCTACTTTGTTCCGATTGCTCTACAGACTTCACCGGCGAAACCAAAGACATAGCAATTCCTATACCCTCAGATGAACAGACTACAATGGCTCTCACCTCATCACTGACATTCCCTTGAGAGTCAATCAAATTTCTATGGATAAGGGTAAGAGGCAAATGACCTGGTTTAAGAATATTCTCCGCTGGGTAGCGACAATGTTGCACAAACTGATAATATGCTCCGGTTTCATGTAGTCGCATTTCACTCAAGTGATTAACCACATTTGTGACGCTTGACATTGGTAGCCGGGAGTTATCTTTTAAAATAACGAACTGATCTATAAAAAATTTGGATCTCATTTTTACCTCTTGAGTAATTTTCATTCATACCAGGACGGTTAATTTCAGACGAAAGAAAAATGATTATATATGCTCCTCTTCCTTGCTTTAATTAGAAAACACACAGTCAGTTAGTTCTCTAAGTATGCATGCTTATTATCCATTAAAAATAGACATACCTGTGATCAGCTTTTACCAGGAACGGATATTTCTTTTTATTTGTTATTTGCCACGATCCTTAATGAAAATTGGATAAAATAATTGAGAATGAATCACACATTCCAATAACTGTGATTTATCTTTGCAATTAAGCTTTTGTTTGATAATTGCCAAACGTGATTCAACCGTTCTTGCGGACAAGTTAAATAGATTTCCTATTTCTTTTGCAGAGAGCCCGTGCAAGTATTTTTTTAAAAAAATAAATTCTCTGTTCGTTAAATAGCAATCATCATGAGGAGAACCAAGGTAATAACGTTGAGCTAAAAGGGGAGAATTCGATTCGCCAAAAGGTGGTAATTGATTAGCATTACAAAATTGCAATTCTTTATCAGTTACTTGCGTTTTCTGGATTATCTTTCTTGCTTTATCTTTAAATAAAAAACAAAATTCATTCAGGTAATCAATATGCACTTCCAATTGCTTGTTTGACTCCTTCTCGTCTGTTGCAAAAATGAATACTTCACTATACTTTCTGTCTGAGGAAACATTAGTTAAATATATGGCATTATTCATGTTGAAATCAGCCATATCCTTATGCATGTCAGTTTTGGGGAAGTAATCCATATAATCAATTGAGAAACCGGGCTTAAAATGAAAGCTTTTTTCAAAAACACTTTTGTAATTCGCAAGATTATTTTGGAGATGATCTAACCATGAGCCATTATTACTGATTAGATTAACACGATTACCATCAATAAATTTAGAATAGAAAAATGAATTAATACCTGTCCCATCCAATGGTTTACAAAGTTCTTCCAAAGCCGGGCAGGCATTTTCTTTGAATGTTTTTGCGATGGCGATAATGGTTGGATTGTTCATATTATTTTCAATTCACGAAACCCATATTGCTGACTATTGTACCACATTTGTTTTATTTAACCTTATATGCACAAATGAAGATCAATTAACTGATGTCAGGATATCAGATTCTTGATGTGATTGAACTACCGTAATTCCACTGTATTGATTGCTGGTTTAATGACCAATAAAATGACAGCAAGAGCAAGGCGCATGCAATCAGAGGATGAGAAATGTTAAGAAAAGCATGTGCATTTTTTCTTTGCGTATCTTTCCCGTTGATGAGCGAGCAATAAGATTGCAATGCGCCAGGGATATTGACATACAGACATTGGAAGAACTGGACAAAAATTGATGAAAAGATGTAGATAAAATTTAAATGAGTCAACCTGGATCTATGATGTGCTTTTGCCATTCAGAAAAAGGAATAGGAACTTTGCCGTTGAGGTTATTTTATGCAGTTGAAATTTGAAACACTTAATCCGGAGGAAACTTATTCTGAAGGCGATCTGAAATTTGATTTAACCTGTTTGATGGCTGATTTCCTTCGGAAGCGACTTAAGGACAAGCCAGAGGCAAAGGAAAATGCACTGCAAAGATTGTGTGCATTTATTAGAATGACAAGCTCACAAGGGTTGTATTATCAGTCCTGTTTGCAAGAAAATATCCATTGGTTGCATAAAAAGCCAAAATCGTTGCACAAAATCCATCTTTTATTGGTTGAATTACTGAATAATCCTGACGATGAAATCAAGCTATTTGCATTCGATGGTTTGTTGTCAATCGTTTCTGAGGCTCAGGATAACTACCATCCTCGTTTAATCAAAAAATGTATTAACCTGTATTTCGATAGTTTCGAAAAAATAGTCGATCTTCATCGTTCAAAAGCCCGGTCTCTATCAAGGACACACAATCGGCTCATCAATTTATTACAGCATAATCACCCGGAAATAAGATTATTTGCGGCACAGGCCATCCTCACTGCAGTCTATCAAAGTTATTTGGTAACTTTTATTTTTAATAAAGATAATTATCCATTCGCTGAGCTTGAGGCCATTTTTTTACCAGAATTATTGGAACAATTAAACGATCCCAACCTTGAAATAAGAAAATGGATTGCCTGCAGTTTGTGTTATTTTGATATTAACGGGCATTTTGAACCACAGCGGGTGATCAGCTACGCAGAAAACGTACTGGAATCAAATAATCCTGCCTGGCAACAAATCAGCATTATGGCTTTAACCAGGCTGCCATTCAAACATCCTTGCTTTCTGTCGCCAGCAGCGGTTTCGAGACTGGTTCATCTATGTCTTGGGCCTAGTCTTCTTGATCCATGGGATAGAAACGAAGTATTACGTTTATTGAGTTTACAGGTGCAATATAACAGACTGACGCACTCTGTAGAAATCATTGAACAATGCCTTCAGTTTCCTGAAGTAGCGGATACCGACCTGGATGATAAAAAGATGCTCGCGGAAACGCTGCTTGAACTGATAGCAATAAACTATCAAAGGCAGGAGACCTTGCAGTTAACTCCCTTGGCTGACTCTGATGCTATCCTCATTAATGTTGATGATGCCGAAGCGAAAAAAATGGAAAAAGTATTAGAAGGATATTCGGTTTATGTAAGAATATCCATTTCTCAAGGCTTGTGTTTTTTACCTTCTTTTCAGAACATTATTCGCCAGTTTTTAAATGAACAAAAGCCTTTGCTTTCAATACAGAATCTGTTGATACAATTAATGAGTCATCATGAAGAAGGAATCAGGCTATTTACTCTCCAGTCCATGTTGATAATGGTCCTGGAATACAAGCGCATGGAAAAGCTTTCTGAAATCCGGGAAAATTTCTTGCCGCCATTAATCAAATGTCTTGAAGAACCGAATCAAGCACTGAGAAATTGGGCGGCATGCAGCTTGTGCTACCTGACTGACCATACCTTTCCTGATTTGCCGTTATTACAACAGTACACCCAAAATCTATTGGGAATGGATGATGTACTCAGGAATATTCACGTCATCCAGGCCCTTTTATGCAACTTGGGGATGCAGGATAAAGTTGAGCCTTTGACTTGGAAAAACATTGAACAAGCACTTCAATTTGCAGTAAAAAGTGATTGCACGATGGAGCAAGTCACGCTCAAAAGGCAACAATTACAATTGATTGGTCATCATTATTCAAAGCATCGCGCCTTGCTCTCACAGCCAATCGTTGATTTCGTATTACAACAATTGGAGGAGCCGGAATTAACAGTATTGGCAGCCCAGGTGTGTTTTATCATTCTGTTAAAAGTGCGCAGGATTGATATTCCACCACCGCCGGGAAGTATTTTTTATGCGCAGAGCTGTTCGTTCAGGGGAAGTCATTCTTTCTCAAAAATGCTGGATATATTATATCGTTATGCAATTGATCCAAACTTTGATATGGGCTTGATTTTATCTTCTGCAACACAAATTGTATTCGCCAGCCCGGAAGAAAATGTTATTAATACTATAGTAGAACTTTATAATTTTACCATTACGAATCAGCAGGTTGATGATTCTATTAAAGTGCTTTTATTGTTGTTTGAAGCAGGCAAGGTCATTGAAAAGGGTCTGGATGAATTCGAGAACCGAGCCCAGCGTTATGTGATAACGAATGTTCAAAGAATGATAGAGTCGCATCGCTCCAATAACCGATCTCTGTCAGTCATTTATGAGTTGTTCATAACTTTGTTGCAACATCATCATCCTGAATTCAGATTATTTGCTGCAAAGGCTATTCTTATTGCTGTCTGGGAAGGTTGCTTTGAAAAGGATGAGCCAGATCTTGCACTGCTACAAATGTTTTCGCGGGCGTTATGGGAACAATTAAATGACCCATGCCTTGAAATCAGGCATTGGGTTGCCGGCAGCTTGTGTTATTTTGATATTGGCGGACAGGTTGATCCACAAAAAATAGTCTGCTACACAGAAAACCTGCTGGAAACAGATAACGCCGGATGGTACCGAGTTGCCGTTGTCGGGCTGGATACACTATTAACACGTCATCAAGCCATTTTGTCACAGACGGCTATTTCCAGAGTGGTCAACCTGTGCCTGAATCTGGACTTCATCCCCTTCTTTATCAGAAACTATGCTCTGTCGTTATTATGTTATCAACTGCAATATAGCAAGACACCACTGTCTGATGAAATACTCGAACAATGTCTGCATTTTCCTGAAGAAGAAAATATCGACGCGGATGAAAAAATCAACTTGGATAGAAATCTGTTAATACTGATTGGACGAAATTTTGCAACTCAAAAATCGGTACGATCCTTTCCAGCAACCCTTCCTGACTTCATCCTCAGTTTTTTTGACAAAGCCGAGCTGAGAGATTCAGCATGGGAGGTGTATAAATTAGTTATTCTGGCTGCTGAAAACACGCTTCAAGCATCACTATTATCAACCTTGTTTACAAAACTGCGTGTCTGTGCAGAGGACATTGATCCAGACATGCAGGCATTTGTCATGAATAATCTTAAAACGATTATGGTATGGCAGCAGCAAAAGGATGAGATTTTAGCAATCATCACGCAAAGAGGACATCTGGAGCTCCACCAGATAGCGGATGTCCTTGCAACATCACAACTGAATGATTTGGAGGCAAAAAACAATGCCCTGGAACGATTATCAGCATTCATAACAAATACATTTCTGCAGCAGGGTCAATCGTATTTTAAAGACATGGTCCCCTTGTTGCTCAAAAGGCCGGACTTGATGCAAAAGATGCAGAATTGTCTGATTGAACTACTGGGTCATGATAATGCTGAATTCAAGTCATTTGCCATGGCCGGGATGCTGATTATCGCTTCAGAATGTTTTCGTAGCGATCAACCTTCTGATTCAGTAGAAAATATGACAACGGCCCTGGCAGAATTTGTTGATTCGTTACCCGATGACTCAGACGGGAATGATGCGATTGACATTGTATTGTGTTTATTTAAAACCGGCTGCTCTTTTGCAAACAGCCAAGTCTGTGATCAGACGCCTATGAAACAGTATTTAGACCATTTTAGTCCAATGATAACGCGTCACCTGGCTGAAAATAAGTCTCTGACAGGCATTCAACATTTATTTATCCATTTGTTGCAGTATAGGCATCCAGCAATAAAATCCTTTGCTGCCAAGGCCATCCTCATTGCGGTTCATACCATTTACATGAAGACCCGTGCTACAGACGAATTCAACTATCCATACGCTGAGCTTCATGAACGATTTTTTCCGATATTGTTGGAAAAATTAAACGATGACAGTCTTGAAATCAGAAATTGGGTGGCCTGCGGTTTGTGTTACTTTGAACTGGATGAGCGTGTGAGTCCACAACTCCTCGCCTGTTATATAGAACAGTTACTCGAAACAGACAGCGCTGAGCTGGCAAAAATCAGCATCGATGCATTAAGCAACCTGTTTTTTCGCCATCCTTGCTTCCTGCCACAGACAGCCATTCAGAAAGTGGTTAATCTGTCTCTCAAGCCCAACTTTCTGCCAGGCTATTGCCGATCTAACGCGCTGATAGTATTGAATTTTCAGAGAACACATAGCGACATGCCCTTGTCTGTTCAGGTGCTCGAGCAATGTCTTCATTTTTCTCAAGAACGGGATACGGCAGCAGAAAAAAAATCCATGACAGCAGGACTGCTCAGATTGATAGGAAGAAATTTCGAAAAACAGGAGGCCGTCCAGTCAATACCCGCCACCATTTCTGATACCGTCCTTCATTATTTTGATAATACTGACTTTCGAGAATTGGCATGGCTTGTTTATAAGTTAATGATTCTGGCTTGCGGAAAGAAACTGCAAACGTCATTAGTCGCAAAAGTGTTCCCTATATTACGTCTCTGTGCCGGAAAAAACGACCCGGAAATAAAAGATTTTGTGACCACCGTTCTGCAAGAAATTCATGTGTGTCAGCAGCAAAAGGATGAGGTGCTTGCGATACTCCGGCAAAGTGCAGAACCAGAACGACCTGTTACCGAAGCAGGAACTTCTGACAGACCCTCCGATGAGAAAAACCTGGATAGTTTAATTGCAGAACTAAGTGAATTAAATGTCAATAATCCCAATGTTTGCGAACTACTGACAAGCCATGATTTAGTCGCCTCGCTGGAGGCCGTGAAGGCGGCCTATACTGGCGATTCGCATTTTCTGCCTGCCGGTAAACCCATTGAAGCCTGGGATGTTATCCATTGCCAAACATGGGCACAAGCCGTTAGCCAGAACAAAGCAAAAGCCTGCGACAAAGCCTTCCAGACCGAGATGATTGCGGTGATTATGCGCGCCAGCGTTCTGGATTCTGGTCAAACACCGCGTAACATTCAATTAATAAGTTTGCTGATTCTGTTGAAATCAGAGGCACGAGGCTGCCTTGCGGAAGTTAAAACCGGGGAGGGAAAAACCAAAATTGTTTCCATGTTTGCAGCCCTTAAAGCACTGCAATTTGATTTCGTGGATGTGGTTTCCAGCTCGACGATTTTGGCAAGGCGCGATGCGCATGAAACACAAAATTTCTTCGCCAATCTGGGCTTGACAGTCGCAGATAATATTGATGGCAAAGACCATGATGGAAAAGCCCCCAGAGCCTGTTATTCAGCCAACGTTGTGTATGGAGACACGAATGAATATCAATGGGATAGTATTTACGAGCTGATGGGAGAAAAAATAACACGTGGCAGCAGGCCATTTCGTATTCTTTTTTTTGATGAAGTGGACAGTTTATTGGTGGATCGCGCAGAACGCGGAGCCATGATTAACAGCCACCACCCGGCGCTTGAATATGTGAATCATGTGATTGTAGCAGCCTGGCATATGATGGTTCGTATTGGTCAATCAATCGTCGCAAAAGACGGAGAATGGGTGTATCAATCAGCCGATGGCAGAACGGAAACAAAGGTTCATCATCTCGTGCATTTTGCGAATAATCTGTTGAAAAAGTACATTGAAAATCTGGCTCAGGATCCCAATTCTCCCATCCTTCTTCCCAAACATTTGAAGACTTTTGTACTGGCTCAAGCTGAGGAATTTGCTGATGCAGCAGTCGGGGCTTATTACCGCTATCATGAAAACAAACATTATTTAATCACGGACAATTTCAGGGATGATGAAGACCGGCAAGTGATTACTATTGTAGACAACAATCTGACCGGAGAAGTTCTTAAAAATACGCGCTGGACTTATCTTCACAGTTTTCTGGAGCTAAAGCACGGACTGAAAATGGAGCCACCGCGATTGATGGGTAATTATTTATCAACCCCCGGCTTATGCAAACGCTATGGTAATCAGATTTTTGGACTGACCGGTACCTTGGGCGGCGCTGATACACAAGCTCTGCTTAAAGAAATGTATCAACTGGATTTAGCGTTTGTTCCCACTTATAAACCGAAGTGTTTCATGGAATATGAGGGAATTGTTGCACCGACCAAAAGCGCCTGGCTTGACGAAATCATTCGCAGTGCAGGGAAAATAGTCAGCGAGAGGCGGCCTGTACTAGTAATTGCGGAAACGATTGCAGATGTCATTTATCTGGAACAAGAGATTTTTAAAGCAAATGTTTGCAGAAAGATCACGCGCTTTTCTCGTAATGATACGGAAGAAATGAATACGCCCTCACAAGCCATGGAAGCGGGAGAAGTTATTATAGCGACCCTGATAGCTGGTCGAGGAATTGATTGGTATTTTGCCAGACATCATATCGATTTGATCGAAGAACAGGGCGGCTTGCATATTATGTTAACCTCACTGCCACTTAATCTGCGCGTTGAACAGCAAATATTTGGTCGAACAGCACGCAAGGGAAATCGGGGAACGGCTCAGTTGATCATCAACAGAGAAGACATGCATCGCCGATTCAGAGAACAGGACAGTGCTTATTTTAACAATATAGAAACGTTAAGGGTTCTGCGGGATGAGGTAGAGGCCAATCGTGTATATAAAATTAAAACACAGGGGATCCGTTTGGCTCTGTTGAAAGATGATTTATATCTCAAATTCCGTGAGTTTATAAATAGTATAAAAGGTCAGGACGATGCAAAACATAGAATCGGTGGCATAGAGGAGCAATGGGCCTATTGGCTTCAGGGGATAGAAAAAAAACAGGAAAAAGATTGTAATCTTGACACCATGCTGCCCTTAATTGAGGCTGAATTTGAACAATTCATTGAATCCATGCGTAATGATTTCGGCGTCATCCGTAAAAACCCTTGCCGGCAGGTTCAACAGGGAAATCTGTTAAACTTTGGTATCAGGGGCGTCAAGAAGCCTGATTTTGCCAAAGCCATAGCCACCTATACCGATGCCATTGTTGATGATCCCCTGGTAGCTGTTCAGGCTTATTATAATCGTGCCGAGGCGCGCATCTTCCTAAAAGGAGGCAACTATAAGGACGAGGTTCTGGCGGACTTGCAAATGGCAAAATCCAATCTGGAAAATCACATCATCCCACAATTAAATGCCATGTTGGTTGTTCATAATTTGAATCCTGTTACCACGAATGGTTTTACCAACGATTTTGCCAGACAAATCCATTGTAAAATTGAGTTGCTCAAGCTTGAAGTTGCAAACATCGATCAAAATATCAGTATCATGCAACAGGCTCGATATCAAGCCAGAAAAGCGAAACAAAAAGTAGATTTTGAAGTCTGTGAGCTTAAGAATTTACAGGATTTTTTTCCGGACGCCAGTTTAAGACCTGATGAAGAAATCAGAGAGCTTCATTCCTCAGGCCTGTCGCATCTATTCAGCCTTCAACCTTTCTTCAAAGAAAAAAAAGGCAGTGGCTTTGGCCCCCTGTGTGTCGCTTTTCTGGGTATTTTACAAATTGTGGTGGGTGTTCTTATATCTTACGCCGCTCCCACGATTGGTTCCATGTTCATCCAGGAAGGCATCAACGATATTATTTATGCCGCCCGCGCACTGATTTCAGGGAATTTTGACTGGAATGCGTATCTGGCCAATAAAGTGGGCAGCGTCTCGGTAACGGTGATATCCATGGGGCTCGAAGTATTAAAAAACAGCGCCGATCTGGGACTGGCCGCGGAAGCTGCCAAAGGTAAAACTGCCTTGGAAAATATGGCAGCGAGACAGTTGAATCATGAAAAAGTATTGGAAATGGCAAAAAAAGAAGTAGTTAAACGCGTCATTGATGCCGGTGTCAGGGAAGTTTTTAATTTTGCAGTGGATAAATTAACTACAGCAGCTATGGACCGGTTTTCCGGGGACATAGAAGAGGCAATAGGCAAACGTCTTGAGAAAAATTTAAACACTCCAGACTGTCAATCAGCCATGGATGCAATGCTGCAACTTGATGTAAGCAATCAAAATTCAGCCATGCAAGGGCAGCTTAACCAAATGGCGGCAAAGATTATGCAGGAAAAATCAACCCTGTTTTTCACCATAGCCAACAACATTATCAAAGGGGTACTCGCCAATCAACACAGGCACGTAGGTACATTTCTCCGCATCGCAGATATGGGTGTTGCTTTTGACAGGATTTTACAGTTAACCGATAATTTCACCAGAAAATTCAGGGCTGAGTTATTGTTTTTCTATCATCAAAAAGTTGCCCAAAGCGCGCAATCATCTACTTTCAATCCTCACGCAATAGCGTCCCTGAAAAATCAATTTTACGCAAAAATCACCCAGCGTTTGACTCAGCAGATTATTGCCATAGCAAAAGGTCAAATCATCCATCCGGGGATTGATATGGCGATGAACGAACATCTTCAGAATATTGCAAATTTGATTAAACAGAATGCTCTACAACCGGTGCCGCCTGAGCACTTGGCAGCTGCCAGTGAACCTGCTCCTAAACCATCGAAAAATACAAAACCAGGCGCCGAGCCGTCTACATCGACAACCTCGCCAAGCCGATTTGGTACCTATTTGAAAGACAGGCGTGATGCAGTCCGGCATGCTGAGGTAAAAGAGGCATTCAGGAGTTGCCTGCCCCTTGATTTATCCAGGAAATCTGCGGTTGTACCCAAGGAGATAAGACTTAATCAACCGATCGCTTTGGAAAAATCCCTCGTTGTCAGGAGAATGGAAACGCATCCTGAAGGTCACATCGGAGGGCTAAACGCAAAACCGGTTACGAAGATGGAAAGCCTGCCTGTTTGCTTAGAGGATGATATAGAGCGACTCCAAAAGCGAATGCATCGTCAGATAGCGGGTATTAAACAACCTCCTTTGCTTCGTCTATTAAACAATGTGTACGGTCAGTTCAAATCACATGATTCCATGGCTCAATATCTATTAGATGGCTTAATGATGTACCAACCAATAAGATATCTGGAGGGTATGGCGTTGATTGGTGATTATGCCGCAGAAAATGATTTGCATAAAAAATCTTTTCAGGCATGGGGAGCAAAGCTGAAAGCAAGAGACCTTTTCGCAGATGACTCTTATCGGGCGGGGGTCGCCTGGGTTTTATTTGAGCATTTGGCGGCCGGTCTTCATGCCGTCAAGGATTATTCAGCAGAACAATTCAACGAACGTGTCCAGCAACTGCATATGCTGATGAAGTTTATGCTGACTTCATCGGAACGTCCTAAATTTGTTTTTGGTATACCACCCAATGCTGTAACACCAGGCACTTCATTACCCATGATACCGGCAGAAAGGGTGCAGGACAGACAAGTTGAGGTTTTACCCGGCGGTATTGAAAGAATATTACCTGCTCCTTTTTCAGGCAAACCTGGTTACAGGATAAATAGTGATTTGGAAGTCAAAACAGTAAAGCTATTCGATATTAATAAGGCAGATACAAGCCGTCATCGATTTTTTCTTAAAGGTCTCCAAAATTCAAGCCAGAAGCAAAGTTACCAGGAAGAAGCACTGCAAAAAAAACATTTTTAAATCATCCTGCAGTATAATGGAATGAGTAAGAAAATTATCAAATCCGGTTATAGATTTTTTGACTTTACGAATGACAGGGTAGAACATACCGGAGCAAAAAAATTGGTATCTGGATCGAGTATGACCGCACCCATAAATGTGCGTCCATCCACGATCGGGATAAAGAGAGAGGATTGCAACTATATGAATCCGTAATAAACTGATACGCATAAATGAGTACTCATGGTGAATGTAAGTTACGTTAGTCACTAATAAGCAACATAGCAGGCTTTTTCTGTAAATTTCGCCAATGTATCCGCGATATACTGCTTGATGATGGCGTCTATTGCTGCAGTGATCGCACCTTCAGCACCATAACTCAGACTGATTTAATCCGGGAATACAAGCGTGAAAAAAAATCAACAAGCCAATCCAGAGCTAATTGAAAAGGCTAAACAACTGCTGTCGGCGTACTTTAAAACAGCAGTCGACATCGATTCGATTGTATTTTTAAGTGAGCCTGATCGAAGAAATTCTGTGTTACGCCTTGGTCTGGCAAATCACGGCAATAACGCTCCAAAGACAGTAATTTTGAAACAATCCCTGCCAGAAAAGGAAAACGATAAAGAAGCCTATGCCCGTTTTGCAAGAGATTGGGCGGGGCTTGAGTTTGCATCAATCCTGCCTCAACGCAGGCATAATACGCCACATTTTTATGGTGGTGATAAACAATATCGATTTATTTTGATTGAGGATTTAGGACTTGAGCATGTTAGTCTGGTCGATAGCCTGACAGCCTCCGATCGCGGTAAAGCAACTCGTGCGCTGATGCGATTTATGAAAGCTCTGGGGAGTTTTCATGCAGCGGGCTTTGGCCAAACCCATTTATATCAAGCTATTTTATGCAAAATTCATGGCGAAAAGGATACACACGAAGATTTGCTGGAACAAGTTCAAAAGGATTTAATGAGCCGATTGCAAACAACGCATAAAACTCTGGGTTTATGGTTGTCGGATGAATGTATTCATGAAGCAGAAACCTTGATCGAATCAGTCATAAAACCGGGGTCATTTACTGTATTAACGCACGGCGATATCTGCCCCGATAATGTTTTTGATCACGAAGAAAACCATGAACTACAACTGATTGATTTTGAATGGGCCTTTGTCAGAAACGCCTTGTTGGATGCGACGTACTTACGTATGAGTATGCCAACCTGTTGGTGTGCCAAAGCGATTCCTTCATCCATTATCAATGAGCTGGAATTAATTTATCGTGAAGAAATCAGTCGCACCATTACAAAAGCCCAAGACGACATGCTTTATCAAAAAGCCTATACGGAGGCATGTGGATTTTGGATCCTTCAGCAAACCCTTCATTATATCGAATCAGCACTGGAACAGGATCGCGTGGGGCCTTCAGGCCCTGTTCCAGATAACTCGTTATGGAAGCCTGCGGAGAATTGGGTAAGGCCTCGAGTCCTTTCGCGGTTGCAGGCATTTGTTGAGGTAGCAACGTCAAATCATTTATTACCGCATTTGACAGCAATGGCTAAAACGGTATTCATCGAACTGAAAAAACACTGGCCTGATGCAAAACCACTTGAATATTTTCCTGCCTTTCAATCCTGTAAATTCTATATTAGAGAATATCAGCAAGGGGATGAAGCGGCGATCTATCAACTATTTTACGACACAGTCCATCACATTAACTGCAAGGATTATACGCAAGAACAGCTGGATACCTGGGCGCCATTAACTCCTGATTTAACCAGTTGGAAAAATTCGCTTTCAAAAAATCACAGTTTTGTTGCCGTAGCAGTTGGGAGCAATCAAATTATTGGCTTCGCTGATATGCAGGAAAACGGCTGCCTTTATCGTGGTTTCGTCCATAAGGACTACCAAGGCCAAGGCATCGGTAAAGATCTGCTTTTCGCAAGAGAAGCCAAAGCAAGGGAGTTGGGGATAAAGCAGTTATATTCTGAGGTAAGCATCACAGCAAAGCCATTTTTTGAAAAATATGGCTATATTACGCTCAATGAACAAACCAAATTCATCAGAGGTGTTTCATTTATAAATTATTATATGGTCAAAGAAATGGTATCGAAGTAATTACTTTTCAAGTGCACCTTGGTGAACCTGCGAGCTAATATTTAATATTTAATATTTAATTAGACTTAACCAATATTTTAATTATTAGTATATTAATAGAGCAGAAATTACAATAAAATATGCACTAATTATGGTAGGGATACGCTGGATTTTGATTGTTTGGTATTAAATGAACCTTTTTAAACACCCATTTTTGAATTTTTGTCCGGATATGGTATCGCTCTGTGAACCGCTGCGTTCTATTGGAATTGACTATTTATCATACACACGTGTTTATAATAATGGTGATCGTATCTACCTTGTGAGTTTACCAATCATAATGGAAGATTTTTTCTCTAATAAAAAATACTTATATTGTGGTAATGATAAGCATCCTGATAGCTATGATTCTGGACAAATTATTTTATGGTCTACGCTGCCTAATCAAGCGGTATATCAGGAAGCAAAGCTAATGGGCGCTGGCCATGGTCTTTATCTATTTGGCGAGAAAACAGACGATTATTGTGATAGCCTGGGGTTTGCTACCTCAGAAGATGATAATGGTATTGTAAATAATTATTTTAATAATTTAGAAACAATAATAAATTTCCTTCCCAACTTTCATGAAAAAGCGTCAAAACTTTTAAAGCAAGCTGAGCGACATAAGCTTGTTTTACCTTTTAATGAGGGAGAAATAATTACTGCCAGCCATTCCTCGTTCAGTTTAACTGCCAGACAACAAGACTGCGCTTATTTGCTAATGCAGGGTATGTCTGCAAAAGCCATTGCAAAGGAGCTTAAATTATCTTATCGCACTATCGAGTGCTATCTACATAATCTTAAAGTTCGATTGGGTTGTAAGAACAAAACAGAATTGATTATTAAACTTGGTCAACTACCAAATTATTTTAAAAAATAGCTGTGCAGAGAGGGATATGGAAGCAGCTGCTGTCTCTTGGGTCAGCAGGTTAACAAAGTTTTTGATTTTAAATGGTGCGCTCAGAGGGACTCGAACCCCCGACACCTTGGTTCGAAGCCTTATACTCTAAGTTTAAAATCTATATATATCAATACGTTGCGATGCGTCAAAACAGGGAAAAACTGCCTGATACTGCCTGGAACAGCGGAGCGCGGTCACAGTTACGGCACGTTTGCGGCACACTGAGTTTCCCCAATATGTATCACCCTCATGTAGTTTTATGTTATAATAACTACATGAAACCTCTAATAGAAACGAATCCTTATTTAATAAATAAGGCCCATCGAGAAACTTCCAATGCACGCTCTGCAAGAACCTCTTGTGGTGTTGAGGGCATAAAGGTTGCGTCTTTTTCTAACGTTCATATTCAGATTGATTCTGTTAAAACCGATGCCGTACTTAATAAAATGAAAAGCCGCTTACATCGTAATTAACATAATCAACTATCTTTGAAGAGTTCAAGAAAAATATTTTTAATACCTTCATAGTGACCGCAAAACCCCTCATGAATTGAATTTATATAATTTTTGTATCCATTCGGGTTTATAGTTCTGTCTATTGCCGCATAGTTAAGCATATCTTTTCCGGCTTGAAGTGCCATTAAATTTGCAAGCAATCGTGCAACTCTTCCATTCCCCTCTCTAAATGGATGAATAATAATTAACTCCACATGTACAATACCTATTGCCTCAGCCAGCTCCTTATCACTCAGCCCATTACAAGGCGTATATTTTTGTAAATAGTTTGACTCAAAAACAGCCATTAGTTGTGGAATGCGCTCTGGGTTAGCGAAAGGAAACCCATCTTTGCTCATCATCACAGTTCTATATTTACCGGCAAACGCATAGATCCCTGCCAACCACAATTCATGAATATTACAAATATCTTCCGCCAGAAATTGATAATTTGCATCATAAAGCGCAACAAGTTCCAGACCAATCCGCAACAACTCTTGTGCTTCAACTTGCTCAATTACCTCAGAACGTTTAATCCCAAGTAAATTTTTCAATACACTATCATTAGAGCCTGGCTCATAATCCTCATCCGTTGGAACTTTATAGCGACCATTATCCATATCACCTTCCCATTAAAAATTACTTTCAAACAAATTTCTTCTTCATGATTGCAGCCTGCATTTGTTATCAACAGACTTCTTCATTAATCGAACAGATTCAGCTATAGCTGCCTGAGCCAGTATTGCCGTAGTATCAAATGCGAGTATGCCGCAATTATCCGTATTCAAAACCAGGGGCAATTCAGTACATGCCAAAATAACAGAATCACATCCGCTGTCTTTCATTCGATTAACAACACGGAGCAAATCCAATACTGTCTCATTACTTGCACAACCTCGTGGTATCAGTTCCGAGAAAATAGCCTTTTGAATAATATGTTGCTCGTCATCCGTGGGAATCATCTCGGTAATACCGACTTTTTCAAACGGTTTTTGGTACAAATGACCACTCATCGTCCAACGGGTTCCAAGAACACCAACCGTTTTCCGCTCATTTTCATGGCAAGTGTCTGAAACAATTTCCAGCATATTTAACACCGGTATTGAAGAACGCTTCTGTATATTCTCAATAACAATATGAACCGTATTGGCAGGAATGATAGCAAAATCAGCACCGGACTTTGCTAGAGACTGGATTGAAGCGACAAGTCTGTCTGCAACCATACCCCATCTAGACTCAACTTGTGCTTCATGTGTCGGGTAAAAATCAGGTTGATCCAGTTTAATATTTGGACAGCGGAACTCTTCAAACAATTCACGAGAAAATTGATTGATTTTATTAATGCAATCAATTGCACCAGGAATAGTCACACCTGCAATACCAATTGTGGGCAAAGCGGAAATATTGTTCACGACAGATTGTCTCCAACTGAATACTGGGTTTTATTATACAGAGCAGAATTT
>NZ_JBNVZR010000017.1:0-64706 GCF_052527415.1 Legionella navarrensis
CATTTTTTTAAGTGCCCATTGAAGTGCCCATCAGGATCTTGACTGCGAAAATAGGAATTCTAATTAGAAGTGCTAACTATATGATTTCAAGGGGAATTAATTGGTCGGGACGGAAGGATTTGAACCTTCGACCACTAGCACCCCATGCTAGTACGCTACCAGGCTGCGCTACGCCCCGAACTTGTGGGCAATAGTATCGTTTCCTGGCTGAGAAGACAAGGGGTTTGTGGAGGAAATTGTTCCCGGATTGAGGTGGGGCCTCATCCGGGCTTTTTTTAGCGGGATTGCAGGTATCTGGCTGCATCTTTCGCGAAATACGAGATAATCAGGTCGGCTCCGGCGCGTTTGATGGCGGTGAGGCTTTCCAGCATGGCCTGTTCTTCGTTGATCAGGCCCTGGGTGGCGGCGTATTTTATCATGGCGTATTCGCCGCTTACCTGGTAGGCGCAGAGGGGGACTTCGGGGTGGGTCTGTTTGAGGCGGTAGATGATGTCGAGGTAGTTCATGGCGGGTTTAACCATGATGAGGTCGGCGCCTTCCTGAATGTCCAGGGCTGCTTCGCGCAGGGCTTCGTGGCTGTTGGCGGGGTTCATCTGGTAGCTTTTTCTGTCGCCGAACTGAGGCGCTCCCTGGGCGGCTTCGCGGAAGGGGCCGTAGAGGCAGGAGCTGTATTTAACTGCGTAGCTGAGGATGGCGGTGTTGTGGAATCCGGCATCATCGAGGGCCTGACGGATGGCCGTTACCATGCCGTCGGTCATGCTGCTGGGAGCTATCCAGTCAGCACCGGCGCGGGCGTGGCTGACGGCCTGCTGGCCGAGTAATGCCAGGGTTTTGTCGTTGTCGATTTGTTCGCCGCAGAGTACACCACAGTGGCCGTGATCGGTGTATTCGCAAAAACACAGGTCGGTGATGATGAGCATGTCGGGGTTGCATTGGCGAATGCGGCGGATGGCCTGCTGGATGATGCCGTCGTCACGCAGGGATGCGCTGCCGATGGCGTCTTTTTCGGCGGGCAGGCCAAACAGCAGCACGGCTGGTATGCCGAGCTCACTTAACTCCTTAATTTCCTGATCCAGAGCATTAAGGGGCAGCTGGTATTGGCCAGGCATGCTCTTAATGGCATTTTTTTCGCTATGGCATTCACTGATGAACAAGGGCGCGATGAATTGCTGGGGATGCAGGCGGGTTTCCTGAACCATGGCGCGGGCAGCAGCTGTCTGGCGCAGGCGTTTGAGTCTCAGGGGCAGATTGTATGATGTCATGTTTACTCCTTTTGATGCGTGTATAACAAATCAATACCGCTGGCTGTGGTGCTGGCGTTGACCTGTATGCTGAAAAATTTGTTGAGCAGATAGCTCAGGGTGAATACGTTGCTGTCGTTTTGCGATAAGCCTACGTTATAGCTGACGTACATGCGTTTAGACAAGGATTTGCCGATAACCACGGTGGTGCGGTCGGTGCTTTGGTTTGTTTTCTGGTTGTATTGGGTATTATTGGCCAGATTGAAGTCAATGCCCAGCTTTTGTTTCAGCTGCCCCAGCAATTGCGTGCCGCCACTGCCGGAATCGAGGTTCAGCGCAGACACCGCCGTCAGCAGGAGCTGTCCGCCGGCCTGGCTGGCCTGGCTGGCGGGCTTGCCGAGCAGCAGCATGGACAGGATGTCGGCCTGTGACAGGCTGGATGGCACGGAAAAGAGCCGCACTATTGGCTTGCTGAGGCGGCCATTGACTTCGATGCCGACGGTCACTTTGCCGCCAAAATCAAGCGATTGGGCGTTGTTGGAATTAAAATTGAACAGCTGGCTGCGTTCGGCCAGGCTGTTGGAGGTGCTTTTAAACTGTCGGGTGGCGCGCACGCGAATGCCGGGATTTTCAATCAGGCCGCCAGTGAACAGCAGTTGCCCCTGTTCAATTTTAAGATCCTGACCGTAAGCGCGGTATTTTCCCTCACGAATGCTCAATTCACCAGCGGCGGTCAGTGGCCCAAGAGGCGCCTGCTGGACACGTACGCCACCGGCCAGCATTCCCTCCAGGCCTTTGACGCTCAGCGCAACATCATCACCCATGAGCACTTGAACATCGGTGTCGATGTTATATGGATTAGGCGGGGGACTGGCTTTGCTGACAAACACCACGTCGTCGCTCAGGCTGGCCGTTTCCGTAAAGACGCGGGGTTTGATCAAGGCTTTGGGTACCAGCAGCTGGCCGCGCATTTTCAAGGATGATGGAGCAAATTCGAAGGTCAGTTTTGGGCTGACGTTGATGGCGTATTCCACGGTGTTCATGACGGGAATCATATCACCCTGAATGGATAGCAGGCCTTTGACCACCGGGAAAAAATCGCCTGAACCGTTGATATTCAGCGGATGGCCGTTGGAAACGAGGCTGCTTTTCAGGGTCCATTGATTTGCCTTGCTGTGCAGATTGAATTGAATTGGATTCAGGTTAATGCCCATTTTGGGCAGCGAGAGAGCTGCCTGCAGCAGTTTGATGTCGCCTTCTATGTTCGTTTTCTTAAGCGTTCCACTGAGTTTGATGATGGCCTGCAGTCTGCCCTGCACCTCGTTTATAGAGGGCTCCAGTTCTTTAATCAAGGCCAGCGAGTTGAAATCAAAGCGAATCTGGCCGCGAATTGCCTGTCTGGCAGGATTGATGGTTGCCAGCTGGAAGGAGGGCAGGTTAACCGACAGTTGAGCCGTTTGGTCTTTGCTTATACTCAGTTGAGAAAGGACGTCGAGGCCTTTGGGGCTCAGATTTGCCTTAAGCTGCCCACCTTCAAAAAGAATCTTCATCGCATTGGGTAGTTCGTACTGACCGCCGCTGACGGTGATGTTCAGCTGACCGGTCTGTAAATCATGGAGCCTGCCTTTGGCAAGGACGCTGGTTTTCAGGGCAGCGAGAGCGGGATGCAGCAAAGACAGATTGTTCAGGCGTGCCGACAGATCGATTTTAGCGGGCAGCTGGCCATCGATCTGCAGCTGATTGGTTCCCAGACTGGCGCTGGCGTGAAACTGCTGCTGGCTGTAATTCACGCTGGCGGTGAGTGGGCTTTCGTTATAACGAGTTTTGATGCGCGAATAAAGCGTGAAGCTGGCGGCATCGTGACCACTGGCCTGGCCATCCACAACTATGGTTTTGAAAGGAAAAGCCGCATCGTCAGTATTCAATTCAGCCTGGAAGAGGGTGCCACCGCTCAGGCTGCCTTTGAGGCGAAACGAAGCCAGTTGTCCGTTGAGATGGTAACGCGTCCAGTCGCCGGTTAATTTGAACTCACCGGTCTGTGACGGGCTTTTGATGTTCAGCGTGGCATTCACTGGGAGACCAGCCGATCGCTGTGCCACAGTCTGGAGGGTGATTTGCTGGCCGGCATAAACGGCGTTCAGATGATCTATCTGCAGCCTGTCCTGAGTCGCCTGCCCCCGGACAGTCACTGCCTGAATTTCTTTGTCAGCAAGGCGCAGTCTGGCGATCGTCAGCTGGTCGATGGTCACTTGTTTATGAATCAAATCGCGCAAATGCCAGCGCAAATCGAGCTGATTCATGCTCAGCGTTGTGCCTTTGTCGGTGTAATCCAGCCGCTCAATCGTGAACTGATCGGCCAGGCGTCCGTTCAAGCCGCTTATGCTCAGCTTTCCGGGTAAAAACAGAGCGGCCAGTTTCAGTGACAGATAAAGACCCGGGGTGGTCGTAGCCAGGAAACCTGCGAAGCCAACCAGCAGGACAAACAGGATGAGCAGTCCATAGATGGCTTGTTTGATGGCTAAACGCAGTATACGCATATCAGAGATCCGGCCCCATATTAATAACCAGTCGCGGTGAGCTGTTGTTGAGGCGCTGGAAGTGGTTGTTCACCGGCTGGGCCACACCAATTTTGATCGGGCCTACCGGAGATACCCACATCAGACCCACGCCAACATCGCGCTGCAGCGATTTCACGCTGGGCATATAGACATCGCCCGCGTCAAAAAAACCAACCAGATACCAGTTGTCACGCGTTTCCTTTTGCACTTCAAAGCCACCATAGGTGAGAATTTTTCCTGGCCCGATGGAATTATAACTGTAGCCTTTCATGTTGTCTGCACCACCTAGTAACAGGGCCAGCGACAGAGGCAGCTGGTTAACGTTGTTAACCTGGGTTGCGCCCTGGATGCCATGCAGATACAGACGGGTACGGATGGGCTCGAAGGTAACAGCCGCTCTGGCATCAATAGAGGCCTGGGCAAAGTTTGTCTGCGACAGCAGCGCTTTGTTAGCGACAAGGCCATTGATATTGACCTTGTAGCCATTGGGCGAAAACAGTTGTTCTGATTTGCTCAGCCAGGTTAATGAGGCTTTGGGAAACAGGGAAAAATTATCCTGTCGTGGCTCGTAGCTGTAGTTGAATCGTTCATAAAGGCTGTTCAAGGACAAAACCCGCTGAAAGTGGGGCAGGTTATGCCGCTGCGCCACGGACAGAGACACCGAGTTACTGTTACCACTGTTGTAATGCAGGTTAGATACACCGCCAAGAATTTCAACCTGGTCTATCAATGGGTTTTTGCCGGGAATGATATATTGCCCCTGCAGACTGTTTTCAGTCATAGAACCCAATGCGACAAGATTGAATTTATGCCCGGCGCGATTGACCGGTACCACCTGAACGCCCAGCCGTCCGCGGGGTCCGGTGTCGGTGCCGTATCCAATGCCCAGGGTGTAATTAACGCGTGATGCCTGTTGCAGGCGAACATTCAGGGGAACGCTGCTGCCGTTTTTGTCTTCGGGCTCAATAATAACTGATTTAAAATAACCGCTGCTGCTTAGTGCGTTATTAAACTCAAGAATTTTCTCGCTGGAATAGGGCTGACCGTATTCAAAGGGAATATAGCGACGCAACACATCGGGAGAAATATAGGTTGGATCAAAGCGTACCTGACCAAAATAATAACGTGGCCCGGTATTCAGCTGCAGGGTAATGGACGAGGTGTAGGCCGCCTGATCGATCAGAATTTCAGCCTTGTCGAAGCCGGCATGCAGATAGCCTTGATGTTCGGCGGCATCCATCAGACTTTGCTTGGCATCCTCATAGCGGCGGCTGATCAGCGGGTCGCCCTGTTTCAGGGGAAACTGACGCAGGGCCTGACGGATGATGGCATCGTCCTGCCCATCGCCGATAACGCTCAGCTTCAGCTGTGTGACCAGCATCCGCGGCCCGGGATTAATGCGTACACTGAGTGCCTGACCGCGGCGGATGATTTGAATGGATGGCCGGAAATAGCCATAAGGATACATGGCCTTGGCGATGAACTGGTTCAGCTCCTCGTCTGTCTCGCTGGTCAGTGGACGATTCTGCGCCAGCTCCTGCAGGCGTGCCTGCACGTTGGCAAGCATTTTACCCTTGATGCCTGTGATCTGTGTGCTGTCGGTGATTTTTGCCCCCAGCAGCAGGGGCAGACACAACAGCAGAAAGAGCCGGCGCATGGTCATCAGGCCGGCTCTCCAGCGAGCATGTCTTTCAAATGATAAATCAAATCAAGTGCTTCGCGGGCGCTCAGGGTGTCGGCGTCCACCGCGGCAAGCCGGCTGATAATGGGCGACCTGGCGGGGATGGCAGCAGGTGCCGGCAGAGCAGGGGTGATGTCGGGTATCAGGCTCTGCTGCTCATGCTGCTGCAAATGCTGTTTTGCCAGGTGCAGCACATCGGCGGGGATACCGGCCAGCTCAGCCACTTCCAGACCATAGCTGCGGCTGGCCTGTCCTTCTTCAACACGATACAGAAATACGATTTTGCCGGTGGCAATCGTCGCCTGCAGATGCCGGTTGCGAATAGCGGGATAACGCTGTGGCAGAGCAGTCAATTCGAAATAATGGGTTGAAAACAGGGTATAGGCTTTAATACGCTCAGCAAGGTAAACAGCCGTGGCATAGGCCAGTGCCATACCGTCGTAGGTGCTGGTTCCGCGGCCGATTTCGTCGATGAGCACCAGACTGTGGCGGGTCGCCTGACGTAAGATGCTGGCGGTTTCCGTCATTTCAACCATGAAGGTGGAGCGGCCCGATGCCAGATCATCGCTGGCACCTATGCGGGTAAATATTTTATCTACCGGGCCAATGCGTGCCGAGCGGGCTGGAACGTAACTGCCTAAATGAGCCAGAAGCACAATCAACGCATTTTGACGCATGTAGGTGGATTTTCCTCCCATATTCGGGCCGGTTATCAGCAGAATATTCTGTCCGGGCTGCAGACTCAGGCTGTTGGCAATGAAGCGTTCCTGCAGGATCTGCTCAATTACGGGGTGGCGGCCATCCTCTATTTCGATGGTGTCGTCCTCGACCAGCGTTGGACAGCACCAGTTCAGGCTGCGGGCGCGCTCAGCAAAACTGGCCAGCACGTCCAGCTGCGCCAGGGCGTCGCTCAGGGCGCTTAATACGGGTAAATGTTCTAACAACTCGGTGAGCAGACACTCATACAGCCATTTTTCCCGGGCCAGTGCCTTGACCTGAGCCGACAGCACTTTTTCTTCAAACTGCTTTAAATCGGGTGTGATGTAGCGCTCCACGTTTTTCAGGGTTTGTTTGCGCTGATAGTCGGCCGGTGCCTTGTCAGCCTGAGCACGCGACAGCTCAATGAAATAGCCCTGCACCCGGTTGTAGCTGATTTTCAGTGTTGACAGGCCTGTGCGTTCTTTCTCACGCGCTTCCAGATCCAGCAGCTTATCGTTGGCGTGGGTGCTTAAATCGCGCAGCTCATCCAGTTCTTCATCGAACCCATCGGCAATGACGCCTCCATCGCGGATGAGCATGGGTGGATTTTCAACCAGGGCCTGTTCCAGCAGTCTGTGCAAATCCGGTTGGGGTGTCATACGACCGGCCTGTTGTTTTATCAACGTACTTTGATTATTTTTCAAGACATCAGACAAGGCCGGAAGCAGGGCGAGACTGTGTTGCAGGTTTTTTAAATCACGGGGTCTCGCTGAGCGCAGGGCGATGCGGGTCAGGATGCGTTCGAGATCGCAGGCCTGACGCAGCAGAGTGTGGATTGCGTTGTCCTGACTGTTGCGTATCAGTTCTTCGATGGCCTGCTGGCGCTCCCGCAACAGGCTGCGCTGACGCAAAGGGCGACCCAGCCAGCGCTTCAGCAGACGGCTGCCCATCGGGTTGGCCGTGTTGTCGAGTACATCCAGCAGACTGTTATCGCGCCGCCCCTGATAGTTTTCAAATAATTCCAGATGCTTTTGCGTTGAGGCATCCAGCTGCAGGAAATCCTCGTCTTTTTCCAGCGTCATGTGTTTCAGATGCGGCAGACTCTGCTGTTGGGTATTCTGCAGGTAAAACAGCAGACAGCCTGCGGCGGGAAAGGCCATGGCATGTTCTTCTTCGCCCAGGCCATGCAGGCTGTGCACAGCAAACTGATCGCAGAGCAGCTGACGTGCACGCTGCGGGTCAAATTCCCAGGCCGGGCGCAGTTTGACCCGCTCCTGCCAGTCGCCGCTAATGGTCAGTTTTTTTTGCAGCAGTATTTCTGCCGGCTTCAGGCGGTTGATGGTGGATAGCAGCTGATTCTCATCAGCAACCGTCAATAAATGAAAGCGTCCGCCACTTAAATCAACCCAGGCCAGACCGTATTGCTCTTTGTGCGGATGAATGGCCAGCAGCAGGCTGTCCTGACGTGCATCCAGCAGGGCTTCATCGGTGACGGTTCCGGGGGTGATGATGCGTGTGACCTTGCGCTCGACAGGGCCTTTGCTGGTGGCCGGATCGCCGATTTGTTCGCAAATGGCCACCGACTCGCCTCGCTTCAGCAGGCGGGCCAGATAATTTTCAACCGCGTGATAAGGCACGCCGGCCATCGGAATAGGCTTGCCGGCTGATTGGCCACGATGGGTCAGGGTAAGATCGAGTAATCTGGCTGCACGCCGGGCATCATCAAAAAACAGCTCATAAAAATCACCCATGCGATACAGCAGGAGCATATCCGGATGTTCGGATTTGATTCGCAGGTATTGTTGCATCATGGGGGTGTGGGCAGCAGACATGAAAAGTAACCGTTAGAAATAATGCGCCGATTCTAGCAAATACGCGGGCTATTGAACAATTTTTATGGGTATCTTGTCGGGTTGCCTGGGTAGCAATAAATAACTGAATGAATAACTGATGGATAATAAAACGGCGCTACAGAGCGTAGGCGCCGTCTGGTGAGGTTTTTAACGAAGGGAGCCATGAGAGAATGAACCGTTTTGGCTGGCCTCTTCATATGCTTTCAGATAGGCTTCTTTCGTTTCATTATCCTGGAAAGCATCCAGATTAGTCCAGTAGTCTATTAAACGCAATCCTCCCGCTGCCTCTCTTATCGCCTTTGTTGTATCTCCCAGAAAAGCTTTTTGCCTGTCTGTCAGGCTGGCATAGCTGGTGTCTCTCGGAGAACTGGCACGAGCCTGTACGAAGAAGCCTTGATGGGCTGAACCGGGGTTAACGGGTTGGGAGGAAGCAGCAACCGGGCGGGGCTCAGCTGGTTGGATGCTCGAGTGGGCATGAGCCTTAAAGTACTCCTCTGTGAATGCTGTAATTGCCTCAGGTCCCATTATATCCATCATTTCCTGAGTGGAAGAAAATCCTATTTCAACCGCTTTGGCAAAGAGAAAATCAGTTACAGTTTCCTCAGGCGCTGCCGTACGGGCTGGTTCTGCGCTCACAGATGCAGGGCTGGGTTCACTGACATGCGAAGCGCGTGGAACAGAAGACTGAACATGTCTGGCAGCCCTGGCATCCAGCAGGACTTGATGAACAGCGTCCGCCAGTGTCTCGCCGGGAGTTGAGTTGGAAACCACAATGCCACGATAGCCTTCATTCCGACTGGCGTTAATGATAGGCACGCCATCATCGAGAACAACATGCTGACTTCTTGACGCAGCGTCCGGGCCAATGCTTAGCGCGGCTTCAAGCGCTCTGCGCACCGACGCTTTACCTGATTGTGAATCGGCTCCATAGGTAGCAACGCGAACGTCGCCAACCTGTTTTATCTCCGGATCGGTACTGGGAGTAAAAGGGTATTCACTATCATTAAGAACAGCCATTGCGTGCAGAGGGGGGCAAGGTAGTTGGTTGTCCTCACAAAGCTCGCGGAGTTTAGCATATTCGTCGAACTGATCCTTTTCTACATTTGCTGAATGAAAGGCAAAGCGATATCCATGTTCATTTATCAGCTCATTGAGATCCATAATGAACTGCCTGCCCTTGGGCATGGCCTTAATTCCCGCCTCTCGGTTACGGTAAACCAGATCGTCCGGCTGGATTCGTAATTGTTCACGTACTGCGGCAGGATAGGCGGCCAGCTCTCTCTTTTCAAGACGTGGCGTACCATCCAGAACACCACCATGATCAACCATGATATAGTGAGGTTGCTCCTGGGGTGTAACCGGCACGGAAGACGCTGCATGGGAGTTTTGTGAAGGCTCACTTGGAGAAACATTGAGCGCGGCGGCTTCCGCAGTATTTCCATGGGTCATTTCGTTCAAATGGGCTTCGATCAAATTCTGTACATGGGCTATTAATTTCCCATCGGTTACGCTGGTGCTGACCAGTCTGTCCCGTGTGTTTAAATAAGTCAGAACCATGTTTTCAAATGACAGAGTTCCTGGAACTTCAACCGGCAGCCTTGTAATTTGAGCCAGTTTTTTCAAAAGCGCCTGCAGTTCAGGGATAGCCTGATCAAGCTCTAACGGCAATTCGTCATCGATAGCAGATTGAATCGCGGCATCAAATGCTGGGCAGGATATCTCCCTGCCTGGGGCAGAGCCTGAGCCTGAACTTGAACTTGTGCCTGATTGGGCAGTCAGTGTTCCAACCATTGCACGAGCTGCAGGATGGATAGATCTGAGTAATTCCTGATGTTTTTCCTGATATTTTTTAGAAAAACGGACGCTTGGTACCGGGTTCTGTATAACCGTTAAATCAGCGCTGTCTGACATGGGGATTGCGGCTATTAACGTATGAATGTTGATACCAGATTCGAATGCTTCAAAGGACAATTCGTTCCCGCTATATTGCTTCATAGAGCCACTGGCCGGTTGATATTTTCTATCCGCTTCACTAACAGTAAGATACTGTTCCACATAAGTATTGGGCACACAGGTCAAGGCAAGATATGCCTTACGTTTATTTCCTTTGTCTCTCAATCTGACCTGAAGTGATTGCAGAGCGTCTTCCAGAGATTCAGAGCCGACGAAGCCATAGGTTTTGGTTGGATAATTGGTGTCATCTTCTTCAAAATAGTTGACTGTCCATAACAAGGTAGTGTCGCTTTCAAATCGATCAGGATCCGTAATAACAGGGTCAAAGCTCTGTGGTATTGTTTTAATGATATGAGGGGAGCCTTCCTTCGCTAGATTGTAATGGCCAACTGTCAGGTGGTCTCTCATGAGTTTTCCAGCAAAGACCATTCGACATTCTGATGCGTGAAATTCACGATTGCCAGCCTCAATTCTTTTCTTGAGTTCGCCAATCGTCGTGCTGTTGTCTGCTTCAACGGCCAATGCTTTACCAGTGAGCGTACGAACGAATAATAACATCAGTTTTACTCCGGTTTAAGATTATTAACACGGTTGATTCTATCTGAACTTAATTAAGGGAGTATTAAGTCGGGAACGAATTGTGTTATATTTGAACTAATAGTTTTTAACACTTTCCCGGGCGTAACAGGCTCCCGCTCAAAGAACAACAGTCTTCCCCGCGAAGGCGGGAATCCATGCTCACAGTGGAACAGAAGTAATCACAAGGATAGAGCCCCGCCTTCGCGGGGAAGACAAATTCAGTGAAATATAAGCGATATATGGTCATAATAAAGCCATGAGCGGAGTGCCGGTTACGCCCCGTGCGCCAAGACAAGTCTAACTTATCCCGGCGCACGGGGAGTTACAATAAAACAAATTATAAAGAAATATCTGATAAGTCCTTCACTTACCGTTAAATTTTGTTAGACTAACACTTGGTGCAACCATCATGATGATAAACTACGGAGATAATAATGAAACGATTGGCCCTTTTAGTAGTCACAGCAGTTATGGCTCTGGTGCTGTCTGCCTGCGGTGATAATGCCGAGAAGAAAGTGGAAGGTCAGGCTGCTGCCCAGACAGAAGAAAGCAACACGCAGCTCGATAACGCTAACAAAGACGTCAACAAGGAATTGAACGACTCTTCTGACGCGACAACAACACCGGCTGCCAGCGAAGCGGCTCCTGCTGCTCCTTCATCTGAAGCGGCCCCTGCTGCGGAAGCCGCTCCTGCTCCTGCCGAAGCCGCTCCTGCTGCTGACAAACCAGCCGAGTAAGTTTCTGCTACGCATTCTGACCCGCCTGATGGCGGGTTTTTTTTATCTTGAATAATGGCATGATTCCCGTTTGCTGCTCGAACGCTTCTGTGGGATAATTCGGCCTTCGCATACTAAATACGAGATGGATAAGACAATGGAAGACAATAAGCAGAAAGCACTGAGCGCAGCCCTGGTTCAAATTGAGCGTCAGTTTGGCAAAGGTTCTGTCATGCGCCTGGGCGACAGTTCGGTTTCGCGTGACATTGAAGGTATCTCAACCGGTTCTCTGGGGCTTGATATTGCGCTGGGTATTGGTGGTTTGCCAAAAGGGCGAATCGTTGAAATTTACGGCCCTGAATCATCAGGTAAGACAACCCTGACCCTGCAGGTTATTGCGGAATGTCAGAAAGCCGGTGGAACAGCAGCCTTCGTTGACGCTGAACATGCGCTTGACCCCAGCTACGCGGCCAAACTGGGCGTTAATGTAGATGATCTCCTCGTATCACAGCCCGATACCGGCGAACAGGCTCTGGAAATTACCGACATGCTGGTTCGCTCTGCTGCCGTAGACGTCGTGGTTATTGACTCTGTAGCTGCACTGACACCCAAGGCTGAAATTGAAGGCGAAATGGGCGATCATCACGTTGGTCTGCAGGCTCGGCTCATGTCTCAGGCGCTGCGTAAACTGACCGCGAATATCAAGCGTACCAACACCCTCGTTATCTTCATCAACCAGATCCGCATGAAAATCGGCGTGATGTTTGGCAACCCGGAAACCACAACCGGCGGTAACGCCCTGAAGTTTTACGCGTCTGTCCGTCTGGATATTCGTCGCGTCGGCTCCATCAAGAAAGGCGACGAAGTGATGGGTAGCGAAACCCGGGTTAAAGTCGTTAAAAATAAAGTAGCACCTCCTTTCCGCACCACGGATTTTGATATTCTGTACAACGAAGGTATTTCACGTGAAAGCGAAATCATCAATCTGGGTACACAGCTTGGCCTGATTGAAAAATCGGGTGCCTGGTACAGCTACAAGCAGGAAAAAATTGGTCAGGGCAAGGACAATGTCCGCCAGTACCTGAAAGAGCATCCAGACGTTTCTGCTGTGCTGGAAAAACAGATCCGCGCTGAGCTGCTGGATAAAAAAATGCCATTAGTGGCAGAGCCGGCAGACCTGGCTGAGTCACTGGATGACTAAAGCATTAGACTGTGCCCTGCGTCTGCTGGTCAGACGCGAGCACGGTATGCGTGAATTAAGCGGCAAGCTGCTGCGCAAAGGCTTTGACAAGGCAGACTGCGACGAGGCCGTCAGAGAGTGCCAGCGACTGGGCTACCAAAGCGATGAGCGCTTTGTTGACATGTTTTGTTCTGCCAGAATCCGTCAGGGCTACGGGCCCGTGCGAATCCGTCAGGAACTGCAGGCCCGGCAGATTGATCAGGACCTGATTGACGCCGCTCTGGCACAGCAGGATGGGCAATGGGAAGAGCATGCCCTGGCCGTCTGGCAAAAGAAGTACAGACACTGCGTTGGTTCCGATTATATCGAGCGACAAAAACAACAACAGTTCCTCATGTATCGTGGCTTTTATGCCGAGACGATTACGAGGCTGCTGGCTTCGATCAAAACCAGGATCGAGCCAGAATTCCGTGGATGAGGCCTTGCCCTGGCAGGCTCAACGATATTAACCAGACAATGAAGCATTAAACCTATGAAAAGTTCAGAAATCAGACAGGCGTTTTTCGATTATTTCATGCAGAAAAATCACCATTTGGTCGAGTCCAGTTCCCTGATTCCGGGCAACGATCCTACCTTGCTGTTCACCAACGCCGGCATGGTGCAGTTTAAGGAAACCTTTTTAGGTGTTGAGCATCGGCCTTATGCCCGTGCGGTGAGCTCACAGCGCTGTGTGCGTGCCGGAGGTAAACACAATGATCTGGAGAACGTAGGTTATACAGCACGTCATCACACGTTTTTTGAAATGCTGGGCAATTTCAGTTTTGGTGATTACTTCAAGCGTGACGCCATTTTTTTTGCCTGGGAATTTTTGACTCAGGTTTTAAAATTACCGACGGATAAACTATGGGTTACGGTTTATCTCGATGATGATGAAGCCGCGGACATCTGGCTGAAGGAAGTCGGCGTATCGCCCGAGCGTTTTTCGCGCTGCGGTGAAGCCGATAACTTCTGGTCCATGGGCGATACCGGTCCCTGTGGTCCCTGTACAGAGATTTTTTACGATCACGGTGCCGATATTCCCGGCGGCCCGCCAGGCAGTCCAGATGCCGATGGTGATCGTTATATCGAAATCTGGAATCTGGTTTTCATGCAGTTTAACCGCGACAAGGCCGGAACCCTGCATCCTCTGCCCAAACCCTCTGTAGACACAGGAATGGGGCTGGAGCGGATTGCCGCAGTGGTTCAGGGCGTTCATAACAATTATGAAATCGACAGCTTTCAGTACATTATCCGCGCCATTCTGGCTCTGGCGCCTGAAAAAAACATTGACCCGACCCATCCTTCGTTAAAAGTGATAGCCGATCACATTCGCGCCTGTTCGTTTTTAATTGCCGATGGTGTGGTTCCGGGTAACGAGGGACGTGGTTACGTATTGCGCCGTATTGTCCGTCGTGCCGTGCGTCACGGGAATAAGCTGGGTTTGCCCACGCCGTTTTTTAATCGGCTGGTCGAGCCACTGGCAGCTATTATGGGCGACGCCTACCCCGAGCTGAACGATCGCCGTCAGGCAATTGAGCGCGTGCTGGAGCAGGAAGAAAACCAGTTTGCCCGGACACTGGAGCAAGGCCTGAAACTGTTGCAGGAACAAATGAAATCCATGCAGGGCAACGAGATTGCCGGAGAAGTGGCCTTTAAACTCTATGACACCTATGGTTTTCCACTGGATTTAACTCAGGACATCGCGCGTGAACATGGTTTGAGCGTAGATCTGGATGGCTTTAAGCAAAGCATGCAGCACCAGCGTGAGTTGTCGCAATCAGCCAGCCAGTTTTCAGTTGACTACTCAACAACAAGTTCCCTGACGGAAACCTCTCAGTTTGAAGGCTATCATGCGGATGAAAGCCAGAGCAGCGTAGTCGCCTTGCTGGCAGATGGCAGGAAAGTGGATACGCTTGAGGTCGGAATGACAGGCGCTGTGGTGCTCCTGAATACGCCATTCTACGCAGAAAGCGGTGGCCAGGTTGGTGATACCGGGCAACTGGTGGGTAAAGAGAGCCTGTTCGAGGTCACGGACACGCAACGCGTTGGCCAGGCAATTGTGCATCATGGCAGGGTAGTAAAAGGCAGGTTGAGTCTTGGCCTGGATGTAAACGCGCGCATTGACACAGCGCGTCGTGCCGCCATCCGTCTTAACCACACGGCCACGCACTTGCTGCACGCCGCCTTGAAGCAGGTACTGGGAGCACATGTACAGCAGAAGGGATCGCTGGTGAACGCGGACAGGGCACGCTTTGATTTTTCTCACCACGAAGCACTGAACCACGAGCAGTGGCAGCGTATTGAGTCGCTGGTAAATGAGCAGATTCGTCTGAACGAGCCTGTTGTGACTGAGATCAAATCGATGGACGAAGCGCGCAAGAGCGGGGCGGTAGCTCTGTTTGGCGAAAAATATGGCGATGAGGTGCGTGTTCTGTCGATGGGTGATTTTTCCATGGAATTGTGCGGTGGTACGCATGCGACCAGAACGGGTGACATCGGCTTGTTTAAAATCGTTGCGGAATACGGTATCGCGAGTGGCGTCAGACGTATTGAATTATGCACCGGCTCTGCGGCCCTCGACTGGTTGAATCAGCAATTGGCTCTGCTGGATGACGTGAGCAGGCAGTTAAAAACAAACCCGGATCTGATCAGTGAAAAACTGTCACAGATATTGCATGAAGCAAAACAACAGGAAAAGGAATTACAGCGTCTGCAGGCCAAAATGGCCGCAAAATCAGGTAATGATCTCATCGCCGAAGCCGAGCGTATTGGCGATGTGAATCTGTTGATTAAGCGATTGGATGGCACCGATAACCAGGCGTTGCGTTTGACTCTGGACCAGCTGAAAAGTTCGATGGAAAATGCGGTTATTGTGTTGTTTACCGTTGAACAACAGAAGATGAACGTGATTGCCGGGGTCAGCAAATCAATCATCGGCCGCGCACCATCGGCCGCGGCACTGGTGAAGCTGTTATGCGGAAAGGGCGGTGGTCGCGATGATATGGCACAGGGCGGTGGCGCCGTACCGGATGATCTGGATGCCCGTATTGAGGCTGTACGGCAGATGGTTAAAGACGCGTAATGGATGCTGAATAGAAGTTCCCAAACAAAAGGAGTTGAAGATGAGTTTTTTAAACGAGTTCAAGCAGTTTGCCCTGCGGGGTAACGTTGTTGATTTGGCTGTAGCGGTTGTCATAGGTGCCGCTTTCAGCAAAATCGTATCTTCGCTGGTCGATGGCATCATCATGCCTCTAATAGGTCTGATGCTGGGCGGTATCGACATAGCCGATAAATCCATTACCATTGGAAAAGCTGTTGTCAGATGGGGAATGTTCCTACAGACCGTCATCGATTTCACGCTGATTGCCTTCGCCATTTTTGTGGCCGTCAAATTCATTAATCTGTTGCAAAAGAAGCAGGAAGAACAGCCGGCGCCATTGACCATGGAAGAAAAAACGCTGATCGAAATACGGGACTTACTGCAGGTGAAGAAATAAGGCTAAAAATGTACTATAATTGAACATACAACACCAGTCGATAAGGATATATATCATGCCCGGTTTACTGAATCTGATTGCGATTATTGTGATATTCGGGGTGTTAATGTGGTTGATTAATGCTTTTATTCCCATGCCAGGCGCGATAAAAAGCCTGTTGAATATAGTGGTTTTGATTGTTTTGATTATTTACGTCCTGCAGTTTTTTGCCTTGATTAAACCGATTTTGCCAATGTTGAATATCTTCCGATAGGGTTGGCAGAATGACAACACGTAGCCCGGATTAGCGCCAGCGTAATCCGGGAAACAGGCTCATCCCTACCATGGCGACAGTGTGAGCCACCAGCGATCCTCTCGAAACTCTTCATGCAACAACCCGCTCACCTGCTCTTGCTGCAGGGCGAGCCGATAGGGTGCACTGGCATCGGACTGATAGGTCCCAGGCTTAAGCTGGATCAGGGTCTCTGGCTTGATCAATCGACCATCCAGCCTTATTTCTTCTTGAGACTGCACACGATACGACCCGGCGAATTTGACCTTAACGGCCTGCTGCCCGGCATCAACGCGTGGAGTGTATAGATAAATACTGCTCCAGAAGTGCTGGTATTGCGAATCGAGGAATTGATGCAGGGCGAGTGGTATGTAATGCAGGCGATTGTTGTCGACGTAGAATTTGATGGGTGTGTTTTTGATGGACTCAATCAACTGCGGCACGGTGGCTGGCGTGAAATACAGCGATCGCAGGGATAAAATCGCGTGCAGCTTGTCATCAGGCTGATACATATAATCGACGGCGGGTCCGACGAGATGCTCAAGTCCCGGCACGCTTTGATTCACCGTTGGCAGCAGGGGAACGCCAGCGACGTAACTGTCCCCCTTGTCCAGCAGGGCTGTTATCACCGGCAGCATGGATCGTTGATAGCTTCCGTTTAAACCTGGCAACACCGTCATCATTCGGAATGCTGACCAGATTAACACGGAGAACATCAAAAAAAAGCCGAGATAAGACCTCCACACTGTTTTGACAGGGTGCATCTCGAGGCTTGTAAAAAAGCTGGAAAAGAGAATCAGCAGCGCAGGAAAAGTTGCCATCGGCGTGTAGGCAAAGGGTTGTTTAATGCGCAGCGTAAAAAATAAAATAACCAGAACATAGGTCAGGGTAAACAGCCTGTTGTCTGCTGGCAGGGCTGCGAGGCCTGTCAGGGCTATCAGACATAAGGCTATGATCCCGAGATTGTTAATCACAAGAAAGGCGTGATATTTGCCAATCTGCGGCTGATACCAGTCTATGTTGCTGAGAAACCAGGGTTCGTAAAACAGGCTGTCGAGAACGGTAGGATAGTCTGACAGAGCCGACCAGAACAGGATGTACGCCAACAGAATGGTAAGTGCGGAAAGATTAAAGTGGAGGATGTGCCTGGCCATGTTTTTACTTCGATCCTGAAAGATAAAGCACAGCAGCAAGGCGGCATCACTTGCCAGAATATACCAGACCGCTTTCTGGCAGACGAGAAAAGCAATGGCGATGGTAACGCCAGCCCGGATCATTTTTTTATCAAAAATAAACAGGGCACTGAACAGGCAGAGCCACCAGGAAAGGATATCGACCCGTATTTCTGAGGAGAACAGAAAGAAGGTAGGGCTGAACAGCAGGCAGAGCAGCCCAAAGAGAACGGCCTGCTCTGTGTAGAATTTTTTTAACTGAACGTATGCAAGAGCGATGAGGCTGTTGTTGATGAGGATGATCCAGATTTTGGTCCAGAACAGTGGCGCAATGGGGCCGTGTATCAGCAGCAGCGGAATAAGGAAAACGTAATAGCCCAGAACGGTTTTGTAGGGGTAAAAATCGCGATAGGGCAGAGAGTCTTTATATTGCAGAGTATGCCTGGTCAGCCAGAAATCGTCGATGGAATAGCTGGTGAAGGCAATGAACAGGCATTGAATAAACAGGTAAGTCAGGAGTATCAAAAGCAGAGGATTGCGCCAGAAAGGCTGATTGTTTTTTTGTGTTATCGTAGAGAACATCTCATCTCCCCTTGCACCAGACCGTAGTCCCGATGTTTCATTGTCTCACCGTACCGCTCCCTTCTCCCTTAACTGGGGCGTCGGGAGTCTGTTTTGTGCCAGACCGTAGTCCTGATGTTTCATTTTCACACCGTACCGCTCCCTTCTCCCTGTGTTTAGGGAGAAGGGCTGGGGATGAGGGTGAGGCTAAGTGATAACCGGGAGCCATATTATTAAGTTCATATAAAAAAAATAACGCTCGCTTCGAAGCTCTGGTGTATCTGATGAAGCTACCCTCATCCCCAACCCTTCTCCCTTAACCAGGGAGAAGGGAGCCTATTCCGTGCCAGATCGTAGTTCCGATGTTTCATTGTCTCACCGTACCGCTCCCTTCTCCCTTAACCAGGGCGAAGGGAGCATTGTTTCTTAGTGAATCAAACCCAGACGAACTCTCACGATGCGCTTCAAGGTCCACCAGGCTGAATGAAACGGGCGCATTTTACTCTGCCCAATACGCTCATGATAATCAATATAAACCACGCGCAGCCTGTAACCATGTCTGAGCGGTTTTAATAATAATTCAACCGGCAGAGCAGAGCCACGGGCGGTGAAATTCAGGGCATCGAGCATGGTTTTGCGATATGCGCGCATCCCACTGTGCAGATCACGGAATGTTCTGCAAAACAACAGCGATGCCATGCCCGCAAAAAAGCGATTGGCCAGATAATTCAGCCAGGGCATTGCCACGGGTTTTTGCTCAAGTCTGGACGCGTCCACCAGATCGTAACCCTCCTCAAGAATTAACCGGGCCAGCTCTGGTATTTCATACGCCGGGTAGGTGTTGTCGCAGTCAAGCGTCACTACCACCTCGCGCCTGCTTTCCCGCAGCAGCGCCATCATGGCGGCGCCGTAACCGCGGGGAGGGTATTGGCGAATCACCCGGGCACCCAGTGCCTCGGCAATGGCTGGCGTATTATCCTCGCTGGAATCCACGATAAGGATCTCCGCATCTGGAAGGGCATCCCGAATGGCCTTGATTACCTCAGCCACCGCCTTTTCTTCGTTCATGCTAATCATGCCCACGGTTACCCGTGCTCCCAACGACGTCATAATGACTCCCTGTTATGCCAGCCTCTGCAGCGCCCTGGCCAGATACAATGATTTCTGTGGCGGGTCGCCATTCAGTTCCGTAGCCAGCTGCAGCGCTCGCTCAACGGCCATATCGATATTAATATACTCAAAGCGTGAAAACCGGCCCAGCAGTGAAATACCCTGTGACTGGAACCATTGGCGTACCTCTTGAGCGTGCTCCTCGTAACCATGCTTGTAGACCACATACGACTTTTCCTGGCGATCGATTCGCTCGAAGAGAATATCCTCATCGGACGGTAACAGCTGTCGTTGCTGCAGTCCCTGTCGCGTATGCTGCAAAATCTCTTCGTCGCTGCGATACCATAGCTCCGAGCCTCTGGCGCAGGTGATCTCGGCCTGGATGCTCCAACAGCCTTCTGGCCCGTTCTGGCTGGAAAACGTGCAGGGATAGCTGATGCGATTTACCCAGAATTCCGCTTCAGGAAAATAAACTGCTGTGTATTGATTACGGTCAACACCGCGAATACCGAAGGAAATGATCATCATCGGATTAACAATCAATTGTTCCACCGCGGCATGAATGGCCTGCGGTACTTCCCAGTCGAGGCAGTGTATCAGCTCGTGCACGGGCATCGTGCTGATAATATGATGGTAGTCCCGGCTTTGTCCAAGGTCATCGCGGACGCGCAAACGCTGATCTGCGGTTTTCTCAATTTTGTTGACACGAAAAGTCCGGGTCAGGGGAACGGCTTTTTCCCAGGCCTGACAAATGGCCTGATAGCCGCCTGTTTTCGGGTAGTAATAATATAACTGGTGCCGATACCCTTCTGTGTTATAACCCAGAGACGATTTCAAAATATCCTCAGGGGCTGGATTGGGGATGCGTTCGGCCAGATCCATGGACAACTGCTCAATGGGAATGTTCCATACCTTTTCGTTGTAAGGAAACAGATACCGTGAGCAAAGTCCTTCGCCAAAGGTTTTCAGAAACCACTCGCGCATATTGGCCGGGCTGGCGTACTGCGTTTTATAGGGGTTGAAAATGAAATTATGAATGCAGGCGTAATTATCATCCAGGGGCAGGGAATGCAGATCATTTTCAAAAGGGTATTTGACCAGCCTGTCCTTGAACGCGATTTTATTATTGCGTCGGCAACGATTCACATTGTCGCCCAGGCTGGTCACGATAAAGTCGAGAATCTCCTTGTCACGGGAGAATAAGATATGTGGGCCGTAATCGAAGGTAAAACCCTGCTCGAAAAATGAAGACGCATGGCCACCCACCTGATCGGTTTGTTCGAGAACCTCATGCGCTTCAGTCAGAAAAAGACTGACCGCGAGACCGGACGGACCGGCGCCAATGATACCTATCATGTTACGCTCGTACAGGCTGAAGGCTGATGCTGTCTGATCATCGCCTCTGCAGCCCGGCGGATGGCATCGGCCGAGCGATGCTGACAATGCCAGCCAAGGGCGCGGAGTTTGTCCGTGTTCAGTCTCACAACCGGGACGTCACCGGGCCAGCCTTTGCTGCCCCCGGTGTATTCATAGGGTACAGCATGTGTGATTCCCATACTTTCGATAACAATGTCCGCGATTTCCTTAACGCTTATGCAGTCATCCGACGCGACGTTGTAGACGTCAAATACGCCATTCATACGCTCGTTGACCAGCATTACAGCGCTCACGATATCTTCGATATCAATATAGGATTTCCGCTGCCTGCCATCTCCCAGTATGCGCAGATTTTCGTTCTGCACAGACAGCCGCCTGATAAAATCATAGGCTACCCCGTGCGTCTGTCTTGGGCCTACCACGTTGGCAAAGCGAAAAACGCAGGCACTCATGTCAAACATGTGACAATAACTGGAAATAAAGGCTTCGCCGGCCAGCTTGCTGGCACCATAAGGTGAAACCGGATGCAGATTGCCCTGATCTTCCCGGCTGGCATGCTCGCCCATGTCACCGTAAACACCGCTGCCAGAGGTGTAGATAATCCGTTTGACTCCGGTCAGGCGGGCGGCCTCCAGCACATGCCAGGTTAAAACAATGCCCTCGTTGAAATCAATGGATGGATTTTTAATTGCCTGAGCAATGTCGGCGTTAGAGGCAAAATGCATGACCAGCTCATGGCCCTGCATCGCGTCTGTTAACTGTTCAATGGATTTGGCATCACCAGGCACAATGTGCAGGCGCGCATCGTGAGCGTGATGCTGATAATGCCAGGCCTGACCGTTGGAAAAATTATCAAACACGGTGACGCGTTGTACCTGTTTGTCTCTGAGCAGTGCGTCGATAAAATGGGAGCCGATAAAGCCGGCACCGCCGACAAGAAAAAACGATGTAAATTTGATGACAGACACCTCAATGTGTCCTGCTGACGCAGGTGAATTCCTTCATAGACGGTTACCGAGTGATTTAAAACAAGGCATTCGCCTCAAGCGGCTGTAGGTTGGGCCTTGGCCCAACATGGAACAGGCATTGAGGCTGATTGTTGGGCCAAGGCCCAACCGACTGTATGTGCCTTGTTAAATCATTCGGCGCTTAGCCGCCTTGATTTTGTCTTTCTTTAATTTCAGACAGCGTCTTGCAGTCGATGCACAGTGTGGCGGTCGGACGTGCTTCCAGGCGGCGCAGGCCAATTTCTATACCGCAGGCTTCGCAGTAACCAAAATCTTCGTCACGCAAATGTTCCAGCGCGTCTTCGATTTTCTTGATTAATTTGCGTTCGCGATCACGGGTGCGCAACTCCAGACTGAACTCTTCTTCCTGGCTTGCCCTGTCAGAGGGGTCAGGAAAATTAGCCGCCTCGTCTTTCATATGCGTCACGGTTCGGTCAACTTCTTCCATAAGGGATTGTCGCCATGCAAGCAATATGCTTTCGATATGGTTTAACTGTTTCTCATTCATGTATTCCTCACCCGGTGCTTCCTGGTAAGGGAGAATACCCATGTTGCTAACGGTGTCATTTTTCACGTTGCGTGTTCTCTTGTTGGTTTAGTCATCTAATTGCACACGCCTTAAAAGGCGCATACCTGCAGTCCTTTCTATAAAAAACGATTCGCGCTTCACGTCTTTACAGACCTTTTATTCCACCACTGACGCGATCATGTCCCTGAAAATCTTTCCAGCACTGTACCAGTCTATAACCATAGTCATTGAGCATGGATGTGACAGCCTGCTTCTGGTCGTAGCCGTGTTCGATCAATAATAGCCCGTCTGGCTCCAGTCTCGCAATACTATGTTTAATAATGTGTTCCAGTGCGCTAAGTCCATCCACTCCACTGACCAGAGCCGAGCGTGGTTCGAATCGTAAATCCCCCTGATTCAGGTGCGGATCGTTGGCTGCAATATAAGGGGGATTCGATACAATCGCATGGAAGGTAAGAGGTGATTTAATCTGCTCAAACCAGTCTGAGTAATGGAAGCGAATGTTGTGCAGACCGAGTGTTCTCGCGTTCTCCTCCGCTATTTTTAAGGCTCCCTCGCTGCAGTCACAGGCGCTGATTTGCCAGTCCTGGCGCTCTTTGGCCAAAGCCAGCGCAATGGCGCCACTGCCGGTTCCCAGATCAAGTACACGGGCATTATCCTGATGACTCAGACGCGACAGCATCAGCTCGACCAGCAATTCTGTTTCAGGTCTTGGAATGAGGGTTTCATGGTTAATTTTAAGCGGGAGAGACCAGAATTCACGCGTACCGGTAATGTGCGCGACCGGGGTTCCAAACGAGCGACGGGCTACGTTTTGCTGAAAAATCAGCAGCTGCTGCTTGCTCAACTCTTCTTCCGGGTGTGCATACAGCCAGGCGCGTGTTTTTGACAGGGTATGAGCGAGGAGGATCTCGGCGTCTATACGTGCCGTATCTATAAAGGCTTCCAGCTGCGTTGTTGCCAGGCTCAGCGCACGTTTTACGTCAATCATGGCGTCCAAGCTCGGCAAGCAATTCGGCATGGTATTCGCGCTTTAAGGCATCAATCACGGGGCTCAGATCTCCGGCGACAATTTCATTCAACTGATACAGCGTCAGGTTAATACGGTGATCGGTCAGGCGTCCCTGCGGATAATTGTAAGTGCGGATTCGTTCGGAGCGATCGCCTGAGCCTACCAGCGATTTTCGCGTTTGCGCCTGCTGCTGCCGCTGTTTGCTCTGTTCTGCGTCCAGCAGGCGTGTTTTCAGCAGAGACATGGCCTTGGCCCGGTTCTTGTGCTGCGAGCGCTCGTCCTGACATTCCACGACCACGCCGGTGGGCAGGTGAGTAATACGAATGGCGGAGTCGGTTTTGTTGACGTGCTGACCACCGGCACCAGACGAGCGGTAGGTGTCGATGCGTAACTCGTCCGGGCTGATGTCAATTTCATCGATTTCATCCACTTCAGGCATGATGGCCACAGTGCAGGCTGAGGTATGCACACGGCCCTGGGATTCGGTATCGGGTACACGCTGTACACGATGGGCACCGGATTCAAATTTGAGATGTGAATAAACGGCATTACCACTTACCCGGGCAATAATCTCTTTATATCCACCATGTTCACCGTGACTGGCGCTTACTACCTCTACCTGCCAGCCCTGTGTTTCCGCATAGCGATGGTACATCCTGAACAAATCGCCGGCAAATATAGCGGCTTCGTCACCACCGGTTCCGGCACGTACTTCCAGATAAATATTGCGTGAATCGTCTGGATCTTTGGGGATAAGATGAAACTGCAGTTCCTCATCCAGCGCATCGACTGCGGCTTTGGCCGGCTCGATTTCTTCGGCTGCCATATCGACCATTTCCTGATCACCGCTGTCCAGCAGTTCCTGCACTGATTTGAGGTTTTCCTGGGCATCTATGTAACGGCTGTAACAGGATGCTACCGGTTCAAGCTGGGCGTATTCTTTCGACAGACTGCGAAACTGGTTCTGGTCAGAAATAACGGATGCTTCAGACAGCAGACGGCCTACTTCCTGAAAGCGTTCGAGCATGTGTTGTAATTTGGATTCTAGCGAAGGTTTCATACGATTATGGAGTCACTGGCTGTATTATATAAATAGTGGGAGAGATCAAGCAGCTCTTCCTTACCATCCCAGGCTGCCTGTTTCAGGCCGGCGGTAGGGTTGTGCATGAGTTTATTGACGAGGCGGGTGCAGAATTCACTCAGCACTTCGTTTTGAGGCAGACCGGCTGACAGCCGTGACTGCGCGCGCTGCAGTTCCTGCTGCGCAAGAGACTCCATGTGCGAGCGGTAGTCACAAATCACGCGGTTCGCGCGCAGCGAGCGGTGCCAGCGGATGTAGTTTTCCAGTTCGCAGTCAATCAGTTCTTCTGCCTGCTGCGCGGCGCTTCGACGCTCACTCATGCCTTTATCAATCATGGTTTGCAGATCATCGATGTTGTACAGGTGAACGGAGTCGATGCTACCCACGTCAGGTTCGATGTCACGCGGTACGGCGAGATCGAGGAAAAACATGGTCGCGTTATTACGCTTGCAGAGTGCATGCTCAACGAGGCTCTTATTGATAAAGGGCAGTGGACAGGCCGTGGCGGTGATAACGACATCTGCTTCAGGCAGAACCTGCGGAATATCGCCAATCGTCAGGGCTTCTCCCTGAAATTCCAGAGCCAGTTTTTCGGCGTTTTCACGCGTGCGGCTGGCAATGCGGAACTGGCGAACGCCCTGCTTGTGAAGGTATCTGGCAACCAGCGAAGTGGTTTCACCTGAGCCAATCAGCAGAACATTCAGGGGAGCATAGTTATTACGGAACAGCTGACCAATCAGCTGGACACTGGCATAGGCAATAGACACCGGGCTGGCGCCAATTCCGCTGCGGGTCCGTATGCGTTTGCTGGCGCTGAATATGTATTCAAACACCGAGCGCAGGTTGCTTTTTACGGTGCCGGCAAGGCAGGCCTGCTGATAGGCCTGCTTCATCTGACCAAGAATCTGCGGTTCACCCAGCATCATGGAGTCGAGGCCGCTGGCCACACGAAGCGTGTGGCGAACACCGTTATGACCATGATGCAGGTAAAAATAGGGTGACAATTCTTCTGTATCCAGCTGATTGCTGCGCGTCAGCCATGGAATCAGCGCATTGGGATCGTCAGTATCGCAGTAAATTTCCGTACGGTTACAGGTGGACAGGATGGCTGCTTCGTTCACGGCAGGCAGGCTGACCAGGTCCTGGAGCAATTCATTTTGCATGGCAACAGGCAGTGCGATTGTTTCACGCACGCTGAGGGGAGCTGTTTTATGATTTAGCCCACAGGCAACAAACACCATGCTATCCAGTTTAATAAAGAAAAAGGTTGTGAAATTGTAACCTAAAATATCATTTATTTGTAGATTGATTGACAAATTATGAAATAAACCTCAAGTCTTGATGGCTGTTGCCGATATTAAAACTGATTGTTCTGAAAAGGGGCAGCAGATGGATATTATTTTTCAAGGCATGCACGACACCGAAGAGGTGGCCGAGAATTTTTTGAGCGTGTTGCGATTATTCAAGGAGCGTTATCAAATTGAACATTTTCGCGAAATTCATTTGACTGTTACACTGGTTGATGGCCAGGGTGAGGATGTGGAACTGGTGGACAGTGAAACTTCACAGGTGTATCGTGTATTTGAGGTCTACCGTAAGGGGTATGAGCTGTCAACGGGCCGCGTAAATCGCCCCTCGCTGCAGCTCGTTGTTGATAACACACGTTGATTATGACTATTTTTCTGCCTTTGATGGCATTTGTATTAACCCTGTTGCTGGTGGTTGGTCTGCACGAAGCCGGGCACGCGATCGCGGCACGGATCTGCGGGGTGCGAATCGAGCGGATATCCATTGGTTTTGGCAGACCGCTGCTGAGCAGACGTGACCGCAGTGGCTGTGAGTGGGTGTGGGCTTTGTGGCCTCTGGGCGGCTATGTTCAGCTTCTTAATACGAGGATTCATCCTGTGGATCCCAGCGATTATCCCTTTTGTTTCGACAAAAAGAGCATGAGTGTACGTTGTCTGATTCTCATTTCTGGTATTGTTGCCAATGTGCTGGTGGCCTGGCTGGCGCTTGTTTTGTTTTTCTGGATGGGTTACCAGCAGATGACACCCGTGATTTCGGAGGTCAGGCCAGGCACCTTGATGGCTCAGGCTGGCGTAAGGGCGGGCGATGAACTGGTGTCGCTGGAAGGGCAGAAAACAGATTCGTGGCAACAGGCTGGAATGGAGCTGATTCGAAATTTTGGAAAAAAACAGGTTGTGTTGGAGTTACGTTCGCCGGATCATTCGCTGCGTTTTGTGACAGTGGATTTGAGTGAGCGGTTTTCCGCCAGGGGACGAACCCTGATGTCGTATCTGGGACTGGTTCCTGATCAAGCGCTGCAGCATATATATGCAGTAAAAGGACTGTCTTTTTTGAATGCTCTGGCAGAAGCCAGCAGAAAGACAGGCGATGCCTTTGTTTTTTTTATGATCGTTCTCAAGCAATTATTCACCGGCACGATACCCTTTGCCTTGCTGCTGGGTCCAGTAGGGTTTATTGGTTTGTCTATCAGTTCGTTTGCACAGGGGGTGGCGGTATTTCTGTCTTATATCGCCAATCTGAGCCTGGCTGTTGCCCTGATCAATCTATTGCCGGTTCCCGGGCTTGACGGTGCTTCAATCGTGTATGCCGTAATTGAAAAAATCCGCGGAAAAGCCATGTCGATAGCGTTTGAGGTTTTGTTGTACCGTCTTGCTGTTATTCTGTTTTATATGATCCTGGTGCAGTTGCTGCTGAATGATTTTTTGCGTTATGCGCAGGGAAGTTAGCCAATACCCTTCAATTACGAAGCTCGGCGAAGAAATTCAGGTTAGGCGTTGAACCATGGGTCAGAATAAAGATCGGCATTGATAAGAACTAATCAGCCTGTATAATGCCTTGAAATTCCCAACCACCCATCTTCAGAGAAAATAACATGAAAGATTTTATAAGCGGCAGCAGCTCCTGTTCAAGTATGTTTTCCCCTGCCAGAAGCAATCGGGATGAGTTTATGGATGCAGTCGAGGTTAATGATATTGACAGGCTGAGATTGCTCGATATAGGCGGGCTTGAGTTACAGGATTTTGAGCGGGCATTTGATCTTCTCGAGAGAGCCAACCCAGCCTGGCAGACACTGCCTCTCACCAATATGACCAGAGCCTATATGACAGGCCTGAAAAAAGAAATAGAGGGTATGACAAAACCGTCAGCCAGTCCTGCGCCTTGAAAGCAGCCATGCCCTTTTAAGCACGCGGGCATGGCGCATCAACAGGATTGACAGGCATTGAGCCTGAGCGGAGAAGCCTGTTTTCCTCCATGGATTTCGACCGCGTTGCGGCAGAAAAAAAATGATGGCTCCTGTCTCCTGAGGGCGGTCGAAGTCCACTGGGTGGGCAGAGCATCCTGGATGACCTGGCAGATGATCCAGCCCGGTGAAACTCTCTTTTTTTCTGATGCGAAGCCAGAACCAGTTCGATATTTAAAAACGCAGCCTCCGCGTCTGCGAGCGTTAACCGGGTTCGGGGATCAGGATCAAGCATTCTGTGCAGCGTCTCGTGTATCAGCTTTCGAGCCGGCTCACAAGGCCTGGTGCCGAAGCTGAATAAGGAGCACAGTGATAGGCGCCAGTCGCCTGGCTGGGGAGGCTCGCCTCCGGTTCCTGACTGTTTTTTATACATCTCCGTCACAGCGTCTTCATCGATATACCATATTTCTGCGATAACGCAGGCGAGGGCGAATAAATCCTGGGAAACCTCTTGTCTGGTAAACCCATTGTACTGTTCGGGTGCCAGGTAACCGGGCGTACCCGCCATGGTGTCGTCCCCGCCACGCTTAATACCCAGTCCAAAATCAATAATGTTGACGTCAATCAGGCCGTTGCGCAATATTCTGGCTGTTATGTTTTCAGGCTTGATATCTCGATGTACCAGACCGGCATTGTACACCCAGTGACGATAGGCAGCCAGGAGATTGCGGGTCAGCGTAATCTGCTGGGTGATGCTGAGGACACGTTTGCTTGTATACAGCAGATGGTACAGATCCCTGCCGGGAAACTGTTTCATTACCAGCAGGCTGCTGTTATCGAAAAAAACCGGCCGTTTCATGCGTATCTTGCCACTCTGGTGAGCGATGTTGTATTCGGTATCTGCGTTTGTAACCGGGTGGGATCGGCTGTTATGCAGCTGGTGCTTGATCAGTCGCATTTTTTTCTGCTTTATTTTGCCAAGGTGCCCACGCTGTTTGAGGCCAATCGGTGACAGGGTGCCTTCCACAGGGTAAATATGGCGATCTTTGCCATCTTCAAACGGGCGCAGTTTTTTGATCCACTCAAAGCGTGGCTCTGGCCACTTGCTTTCGCTTCGGCGAGCTATGACATCGTAGTGAAGTGTAAAATCCCACTTTTTACCCAGGATTATATGGCTTCCCGCAGGCCAGACTGTGCGCCCATTTTCATTGTGCTCCTTTTCCAGTGCTTCATACAATCGTCGAGCAATTCGTGGTTTGAGGTTCAGTCTGGTCATGGATTATTCTATCCGCTAATATTTAAATATCTGTGATGATAATTAATTTACTGGATTTTATCTATTCCCTTCTCAACCCAAACGGCTTCAGGATGGAGAGAGGTCGAGCCTGGGCAGGTGCTCATTTTCCTCCATGGATTTTTTTTGCGTTGCAGTAGAAAAAAAGCGATGATTATCGTCGTATGACGCAGGTAGACAGCCACTGGGCGGGCGGGGCATCCTGCGTGTTGCCACAGACGATTCCGCCTGTTGAAAATCTGCTCTTTCCTGCTGCGAATTCAAAATCCGCTCAATATCCAAAAATGCTGCCTCTGCCTCATGGAGTTTTAACCGGGTTTCGGGATTAGGGTCGAGCATGCTGTAGAGCGTTTGGAAAATCTGCTCGCTGGCACTTTGACAGGGCACCACGCCCCTGCCATGCAAAAAGCGCAATAACGCGCGCCAGTCGCCGGGATCCTGTCTGGCGGCCTGCGTCTGATAAATGTTGTCGATTTTGATTATGGAGTCTCGGTTCACGCCCCATATTTCCGCAATAACGCAGGCCAGAGAGAATATATCCTGTGAAACATGCTGCTTTTTTAAGCCCTTGAACAGCTCCGGTGGGAGATACCCATATGTTCCGGCCATGCGGTCGTATGCGCCAGCCTCGGTGCTGAGTCCGAAATCAATGATGTTGACCTCAACCTGGCCATCGCTGTTTAAATCGACTATGATGTTTTCGGGCTTAATATCTCGATGCACCAGGCCAGCGTTGTATACCTGTTGGCGATAGGCTGACAGGAGATTGCGGGTCAGCGTAATCTGCTGGTGAGTTGTGAGGGCAACGGGCGTTTCATAAAGCAGGTTATACAACTCCTTCCCAGGAAACTGTTTCATCACCAGCAGGCTGCCGTTTCTGATGATAACCGGTCGCTTCATGCGTATGTGGCCGCTTAACTGGGCCATGTTATATTCCATATCGGCGTTGGTCAGGGGGTGTTGAGGGCCATTGTGCAGCCGGTGTTTTATCAACCGTGTTTTTTTCAGACCTCGTTTTCCAATATAACCCCGTTTTTTCAAGCCTTTTGGTGTCAAAGTGCCTTCAACAGGGTAGATGTTGAGGTTGCTGTCCTGCTCAAAATTACGTAGTTTTTTGATCCACTCGAAGCGCGGTTCAGCCTGATCGCTCTCGCGCCTGCGGCCTATTACATCGTAGTGAAGCCGGAAAAACCATTTCTTTCCCAGCCTGACACTGGTTCCTGAATGCCAGACTGTGCGGCCGGTTTCGTTATGTTCTTTTTGCAGGGCCTGATAGAGCCTCATAGCAATTCTGGGTTTGATGGTCAGTCCGGCCATGGTGTGTTTCTATCCCGTGATTTTTGAATATCAATGATGATAATTAATTCAGGGAATGTAAACAGTTCACCAGACCTTTTGTATCCTTTACAGTTTACTGACCAGAATCAGGGTATCCACCTGCCCAATGGTTACTTCCAGTTGCCTGAGGCGATCGCGCTGGCTGCTCAGGGTTTTGTTGGTTTCCTCAATCAGAGCTTCGTAGCGTTTGATACGAGGATGGCCTGGTGAGGTGCTGATAAGCGACTCTCGTTTTTTTTGAACCAGGCCTAATTGTTCTTCGAGAGCCAGTATCCCGTCTCTGGCCTTATCATAACACTCTCTGGCTTCGTTATTTAATTGAAGAGCCGACTGGGTCTTTTCCAATATTGTGGATTGAGTAAAAAAGTGATTAGACATATGTTCTCTCTCAGTATCAGTTCCAGGGGCAATTATCAACACGCTAGATAACCAGTATTCCATTGTCGCTTTGAACCCGATTTTCTTCATCCCCAGGTTTTGGCTGGTCTGGCTGGCGCACGTCCAATAAAGACATGGCACCGGTAGTCAGATTTTGACCTCGGGTCAGACTGGCGTCCACACGACGTCTGATGCTGGCTATGTTTCTTTCATCATCGCTGTCGTCGTCACTATCTATCAAAATGGCCTGGGCGCTTTTTTCCGGAAACGATTGGTTTATCGGATCAAGACTTGTTAAAATCAACTTATTTTCACGCAGCTCCAAGGATTCCTTCTCAGTAAGTTTTTGCTGTTCAGACTCATTTTCCTGATTAATGGTCATGGCATTGCGGTACGCTTTCACGTCGCTATTGTACTGTGTGTCGGCTTTGACATATTTCCATTCGTTGTAGATCATTTTGAGTCCAGCCATGGCCAGAACGCTCAGAGAGAACACCGCTGCGGTGAGTAGCAGTGTCGTCAATCCTACCGGGGCGAAAAAGCCAGAGAGGGTTAATGCAATACCGAAAACCGCCAGAAACGCTACGGAGCCCATCAGGATGGGGTACGCATTACGACGTCCAAATGACGTTTCCAGTTTTTTCGGTTTTTTCGGTTCTGCCAAAATGGTAATCGGGTGGTTGACTTTACACAATTCTTTTTTTGTATAATATTCCTGCAGGATCTGTTGCTCTGCATTATTGTGAAAATCAGTAAACAGTCGATTCAAAGACCTTGTGACATCAGATATCAATGCGTGGGCATGATCAATCGTTAGATTACTTTCCAGGGCAGCCTCAACCCTGGCAACAGCATCCCGAACCGGAGTCTGCAAACGATGGTCATCCACAACAGAGCCATGTTCTTCTAAATCCTGGAGTAGACTGTGCAGCCGGAGCAGGTCGAGCGAGGCCAGTTTGCTGCTGTCCCCAAGCGACTCAACATCTCTGCGTACGCTCAGGTAAAGTGCTTCGAGTCGTGTTTGAAAGTGAGGATCCCGGTAAAAATTGACATCTGTACGGGCCTCGCTGTCAAGCTGTGTCAGCAGGTCTTGCGAGTCTTCTCCTGCAAACTCCGCCAGTGCCGCAATGCAAGCGTTTTTTCTGTCCCGGTTGTCCATGTTGCGGCTTTCTGGAAAGCGCGCTTCCAGCTTCGTAAGCTGCTCAGGAGACACGTCTCCACCCGGAAGCAGAGCATCAATAAACTGAGATAAAAACCGGGAGTTGAGTTCACGTTTAATGATGTCAGGGACCTCTGCTTTATCGATATCGTCAAGATGGGAAACCATATCTATCACGATATCGGGGAGCTTTCTTGACCGAGGATCCGGCTCTTTTCTTATAAAACCGGGGTAAGAGAAAAAGGTTACCATGCGGTTATTCGGCGCCAGATTGGTTCCACGAATAATTGCGGCTGTGTATAGGTATGGACGACGCTCAGCAGGAATCGCCTGATTATGGTCATCTCTGACATAAGCCAGAGTAAAACCGCAAAGAACGTCACTGTCATCAAGATAGGCTACGCTGAGACTATTGAAGAGGCGTTTATTTTTACTGTCATCAAGGAGGGCTTCGTTCTCAATAAAATTTGAACTGCATTTAATCAGCTTTTCGCCGAATACACGGCCATCAGGATTTCCCTGACGAAAGGAATATATCGGGTGAGGGTTATTCTCCAGGATGGAGGTGTCTCTGAATCTGGACTTCAGCTCTTCGGCTGGGTAGCGATCGCTGAACCAGCAGGTGCGACCAGCGTCTTTTTCAAAATCGTTCAGGTACTCTTCCCGCGAGGACTGTTCGTTAAGTTCATGTTCGAAGCCCAGTCTCGAGGCAATCTCGGGGTATCTTCCGGAAAAATATTTTATCGGCTGTGGCATGATAATGTCCAAATGATGTTTCTGCTGATAGCCATTATACAGGTCAGGCATTTATATAGCATCAGCTAAGGTGTTCAATATATCACTTAACTGTGCAAAAAGCAACTTATTAGGCGGCCGTTCTTGCCAGACACCATATGTCAACCTGAGTAATCCCAGACGCTTTGAGACTTCGTGCCAGCTCGTTGGCCGTGCTGCCAGTGGTGACCAGATCATCAATCAGGCTGACATGCTGATATCGATTGGGTTTTACCTCAAAGGCCTGATTCAGATTACGGTGTCGTTGTCTGGCATCCAGACCTGCCTGCGGTTCTGTATTACGGATTTTCTGGCACAGATTCGAAATGACGGGTATCGCCAGGCGTTTGCCAAGTAGTTTGCTTAATTCCAGAGCCTGATTAAAGCCGCGTTGCCGCAGGCGTTTTGGGTGCATGGGTACAGGTATCAGACAATCCGGTTGATAATTTTCAGGACAGGACTGCATCATCAAATCCGTGAAAAACGTGCGTAAATATAAGCCGTTCTGGTATTTGAATTCGTGCAGCAGAGAGCGCAGGGGTTCCTCGTAATACCAGGATGTCAGCACGCGATCGAAATAAGGTTTTTGCCTGATGCACTGCCCACAGATACCGGCCTGGCTGTCGGCCAGAGGCAGGGCGCAGTGGCCACAGGCGTTCCTGATTGGTATAAGAAGTTCATGGCAGCGTTTACATACGGCCGTGGCGTGGTTATGATAGTGCCTGCAAAGCGCACAGACTGCGGGTAATCGCAGCCATTGTGCCATATTAGCCATGGTTTGACGCATATTGTTGGACCTGTCCTTGAGTTGATGCCCGCATAATGAATCCGGAAAAAGAAATTTGCAACGCCTTTAATCGCCATGCCTTCGAATACGAACAGGCCGCTAAAGTACAAAACGAAATCGGTGAGCGCCTGTTTGAACGGCTTGATTATCTGAAAATCAATCCACGTTACGTACTGGACTTAGGCTGTGGAACCGGTGTCCTGTCGCGCAGACTGAAAGCAAAATACCCAGATGCCTGTCTGGTCAGCCTTGATCTGGCGTATGCCATGTTGAAGCAGACGGGCAAAAAGCAGCGCCTGTGGCGTAAGTGGCCACTGGTGAATGCCGATATGAATCAGCTGCCATTTTCGGATGCGGTGTTTGACCTGGTGTTTGCCAATCAAGTGATTCACTGGTCAGAGCCCTTGTCACGCGTTATTCAGGAATTAAACCGCGTGATGAAGGCTCAGGGCTGCCTGATGTTTTCCACACTCGGACCTGATACGTTTCTGGAACTGCGGCAGGCCTTTGCCGGAGCTGACGGGTACACTCATACCAATTCGTTCGCTGATATGCATGATGTGGGTGATTGCCTGCTCAGCGAGCGCTTTCTCGATCCGGTCATGGATATGGAACGCCTGACTGTGCATTATCCGGATTTGTCCGCGCTGATACACAATCTGAAGGCGCAGGGTGTTCGCCATATTAATCCAGCCCGCAATCCCGGCCTGACTGGGAGGGGAGTCTGGCAGGCATTTGAAAAAGGGTATCAGGTGTTGCGCACGGCCGAAGGCAAGTATCCTCTAAGCTACGAAGTTGTGTACGGCCACGCATGGAAGGGTGAGCAAAGGCGGGTAGGGGAGACGGTGGAAACCTTTGTGCCGATTAGCGCGATCCAGCTGAAAAAATGAGTCGGCTCTGAACCCCGTCATTGGGAACGCAGTGAATCCTTGACAAAAGCCCCCCCAACACCGCACAGTTAAAGTAAAGTCATGGCGTTAAGGAGTCTTTATGGAGTTTGTCAGTCGTTATGTTTCCCACCAGCCTGATGCTCAGGGTGTGGTTAATTATTCACCAGAGGAACACGGCGTCTGGAAACAGTTATACGAACGGCAGATGGCAATTCTGCCCAATCGCGCCTGCGATGAATTTATGAGTGGTCTCGACAAACTGGCGCTGTCGGCCGACAGCATTCCTCAATTGCCTGACATCAGCCGAAAGCTTCAAGGTATGACTGGCTGGCGTGTGGAGCCTGTTGCGGCCTTGATTTCAGCGCGCGCGTTTTTTGAACTGCTGGCCAATAAAAAATTTCCGGCCGCCACCTTTATCCGCTGCCAGGAAGAATTGAATTACGTGCAGGAACCTGACATTTTTCACGAGCTGTTTGGACACTGCCCCATGCTGACCGATTTGGTGTATGCTGATTTTGTTCATCGCTTTGCGTGCAAGGTGCTGACTCTCCCAGAATCAGACTGGCCGCTGATGCAGCGCTTATTCTGGTTTACGGTCGAGTTTGGCCTGATCCAGACCCGGCAGGGGCTGCGCGCTTACGGTGGCGGTATTTTGTCATCAATCAGCGAAACAGCCTACAGCGTTGAAAGTGACATTCCCATGCGCGTGCTCTTTGAGCCCGTGGTCGCTTTTCGTACGCCCTATCGAATCGACATGTTGCAACGCGTCTATTTTGTTATTCACAGCTATCAGGAGCTGTATGATTTTGTGACGCATAGTACGACAGATTATCTAAGCCGCGCCCGTGAGCTGGGTGAGTTTCCTCCGTTCTTTCCGGCCGATCTGCATAACCCAAGCGTACACATGTTGGCGTGCTAGACGGGCTCTGATTGTAATGACAGCCCAGTCTTGCTAATATCAATATCCCTTTGTGTTCAACTTATTGTTTTACAGTTCCTAATCATCAAGGAGCAGCATTTGATTAAAGTACTGATAGTTGACGATCATGCCTTGGTTAGAATGGGTATTCGCCGACTTTTGGATGATTTATCCGATATGCAGGTTGTTGCTGAGGCAGAAAGTGGTGAAGAAGCTCTGATCCTGGTCAAGACACATAAGCCGGACGTTATTTTGCTGGATATGAAAATGCCCGGTATTGACGGCTGGGAAGTTACGCGCCGCCTAAAAAAATCGAATCCACTGATAAAAATTATTGCTGTAACCGCCGTCTGTGCCGAGCCCCTGCCTTCGCGCGTTCTGCAATTGGGTGCCATGGGTTATTTAACCAAAGAGTCTGGCGTTGAGGAAATGGCCGCAGCGATTCGCAAGGTGGCTAAAGGGGAGCGTTATCTGAGTGCTGAAGTGGCGCAGAAAATGGCTATCAACAGCCTCGAGTCGGTTAAGGACTCTCCCTTTGATGCCTTGTCAGAACGTGAAATGCAGGTCATGTTTATGATTACCACGGGCATGGAAGTCTCTGACATTGCGGAGCGCCTGTTTCTGAGCACCAAAACAGTTAACGGCTACCGATATCGCATGTTTGAAAAACTGAACATCAAAAACGATGTGGAACTGACCTGGCTGGCCATGAAGCATCGCGTAATTGAAAAACCGGCTGATGCCGTTCAAGGTGAGGGATGACCCCCGCGTCATCCCGAACAAAGCGCTAAGCGCAGGAATACATCATGGCCACCGATCTTTCTCTCTTTCTGGCTAATCTCACGTCGGAACCCGGCGTGTATCGTATGTTGGATGCGGACAATAACGTTTTATACGTGGGCAAGGCATCCAATCTGAAAAAACGGGTCAGCAGTTATTTTAATAAACAACAGGATGGCGCCAAGACCCGCTCGCTGGTCAGCCAGATCGTATCCATCGATGTCAGTGTAACCCGTACCGAAACGGAAGCATTACTGCTCGAAAGCACCCTGATTAAGTCCCTGCGCCCTAAATACAACGTCCTGCTGCGTGATGATAAATCCTATCCGTATATTTTTGTGACAACGAATCATAGCTTTCCGCGCATGGAAATCATGCGCAGTAAAAAAAAGCCGAAAACAGGAACCTGTTTTGGTCCCTACCCCAGTACACAGGCTGTGCGGGAAACTCTGAATATCATTCAGAAGGTATTCAGGCTGCGAAACTGTCGCGACAGCTATTTTAATGCGCGCTCCAGACCCTGCCTGCAATACCAGATAAAACGCTGCACGGCGCCTTGCGTAAATTATATTTCAGAGCAGGATTATCAACGCTCCGTGCGCGATGCCCTGCGCTTTCTGCAGGGTAAATGTCAGGTGGTGATTGACGAGCTGGTCAAGCGCATGGAAGAGGCCGTCAGTCGTCTGGCCTATGAAGAAGCGGCCGTGCTGCGCGACCAGATTAAAAGCCTGCGCCTGGTTCAGGAGCAGCAGGGTGTCGTGCATATGCGTGGGGATGCCGATGTGATCAGTTTCGAAGCACGGGCAGGCTTTGCCTGTCTGCAGTGTGTGTCCGTGCGCGACGGTCAGGTCCTGGCCAGCCAGACCTTCTTTCCAGACGTTCCCATAGCCAGTCTGGCAGAGGATAATGCCGACGACATTCGGCAGCAGGTGTTTGAGGCCTTTGTCGCGTATTATTATCTCGATACCGCCGAGCGCATACCTGCCTTATTGATTCTCGAGGAAAGCATCCCTGATCTGGATGTCGTGGCGGCGCTGCTGACGGAGCTGCGTGGAAAAACATGTCGCATTCAGACGCGGACCCGTGGGGTTAAGGAGCGCTGGATGGCTTTTGCCCGCAATAATTTACGCCTGGCTATTGCTGAACACGAATCAGCCTCGGCAACGCTGGCTAAACGATATCAGGCCCTCGATGAGTTGCTGTCGCTTGATGAGCCCATCCGGCGTATGGAGTGTTTTGACATCAGCCATACCCAGGGGACGTCAACGGTGGCTTCCTGCGTGGTTTTCGATAAAGACGGCCCAAAAAAAAGTGATTATCGCCGCTTCAATATCGAAGGTATCACACCCGGAGACGATTACGCTGCCATGGAGCAGGCTTTGACACGACGCTTTAAGCGGCTTTTGCAGGAGAACAATCTTCCTGATCTGTTGATTATTGACGGCGGACTGGGCCAGGTTGGGGTGGCGCGCCGTGTGCTGCAGTCTTTGGGTATTGAGCAGCTTAATATTCTGGGCGTTGCCAAGGGCCCCTCCAGAAAAGCGGGCTGGGAGACGCTGATTCTTGCCGCACAGGGACGGGAAATAACCCTGCCAGACGATTCACCGGCACTGCATTTACTGCAGCATATTCGCGACGAATCGCATCGATTTGCCATTACAGCGCATCGCAGCCGACGGCAAAAATCGTCTCTGGGTTCAAAACTGGAGGATATCGAAGGCGTAGGCCCCAGACGCCGGCAGGCATTGTTGCAGCGCTTTGGCGGCATACAGGATATAGCCAGGGCAACAATTGAGGAGTTAAGCAAGGTAAACGGAATCAGCGCCGATCTGGCGCTGCGAATATTCCAGCATTTTCATCCGGAATAGGGCGGGCAAAGGAGCGTAGCGACGTGCCCACCCACAGGGACTAAAATCTATAAGTCAGGCCAAGAGTAGCCAGAGCGCTTCCCGGGATACCTAAGTGATCGGAGCTGGCTTCTCGCTCATCATAGGCAGAAAACTCGAAGCTGGTGCTCAGGTGACGGTTAATATCATAACTTATGCCGGCACCACCGGTAGCGACCAGGCCACTGGCTGATTCCCGATAGAACGACTGGTTGTCATGTAAATAACTGTACCGGGCATGCATTTGCGCCGCGCCAGCCATAGCATAGATATTGAACGGGCTGTTGTCTGACAGAGGAAGATAGATTTTTCCAACCATGCTCAGGGCATTCAGTGAGGTGTCAATCCCCAAGTTGGGGTTGAAGTTTAACAGAAATCGGGTGGTGCCAAAGCGGGCGTAGTTCACTTCCAGACCAAAATAACGATTGAAATTGAATCCGGCAAAGGCGCGACCTGCAAACTGACTGTCTTCTTTTTTATTGTAGTCCTGTTGCTCCTGCAGGGTGCCCCAGCCTGCACCAAGACCCAGATAAGCGCCGGGTACGGCGGCCTGTGTTAATCCTGACTGAAGAAACAGTGCGGCGGGTAATACCGCCATTTTGATAACCTTATTCATTATTTTTGGTTTCCATTGTTGGTTATTGTTTGGATATTGCGTCGATAAATCATTTCCATTTCCTGCCTGTTGGAGACGCAGGGTTCCATTTTTCACTGATTTTTATCGAAGGCCGATTCTATAGCAGCAGGTAAACAGGGTCAAGTTTTTGAACGCTGGCCTCCGTCAGTAGATACAATTTATACAGATACCCTGTTTTTTTACAAAAAAAATTATTTTTTCCCTAAACTTTTTAATAATTTAACCGAAACAGTATTGACGGGATGCTTTACCTGGTAGAATAAATAATTAAAACAGTGATTTAAGCATAGTTCTTGCATTAAATTACATGGAAACACTTTCAGGGGATTGCGCATGAAGACATTACTACGTTTAAGTGCTTTATTAATACTTTCCGTTAGCGCACATGCTACGCAGTATTATGGGCTGGGACTTTGCGCTTATCCTCAATATGAGTGTATAAAAATTGAGAAGGGTCAGTCCTGGGAAACGCTGTTTCCCGATGAGCAGCAGCGTGACATCGTGCAGCGAATCAACCGCACCTACAATACGTTGTATCCCGGCAAGGAAATCGTTGTGCCGCGGGATATGACCAACAAGACGCTGCTTGATTTTTCTCCGTTTCCCTTAAGCATCAAACCTGATGGGGAATCGCAGATCGTCGTGGATCAGGACAAACTCGCCTGGGGTGCTTATGATCTGTCTGGCCACCTGGTCAAATGGGGCCCAATCTCGTCAGGTCGCGACAAGTGCTCAGACAGTAACAATTCCTGCCGCACCATGACCGGAATTTTCCATGTTTTCAGTAAAGAAGGTGACAAATGTCGTTCAAATGTGTTCCCCATCGGTCGCGGGGGAGCCAAAATGCCGTACTGCATGTATTTCCACAAGGGCTTTGCCCTGCACGGTTCGGATGATATCCCCGGATATCGTGCCAGTCATGGCTGCGTTCGGATGTTTACCCGGGATGCCATCTGGCTGAACCAGGATTTCGTCGTGACCGCCAGCGAACGAAACAATTACGTTGGCACAAGGGTTGTTGTACGTCCACTTTCCAATAAGAGCCAGTGAGGAGCACACAATGAAAACAATAACAAAAAACAGCCGTAATCTGGCGTTGATGTTACTTCTGTGCAGCACTTCCTGTAATCTGATTTATGCTGCCGAGCAGGAAAACAATAACAAAAATCCAATTGGCTGCCTCGATGTAGGGTACCAATACGATATGCATACCCTGCGTCTGTTACCTGAAGATCAAGGGCGTTCTCAGTCGCTCTATTTTCTCTTCAACAAGACTGGCCAGAAAGTGACGCTGTTTCAAATGCGCGAATCGGATAATTCACGCAGCATGTATATGAATCACCAGATTAATCCGGAACAATGGGGTGTTTTGTCTACGTCTGAAAAACAGGTGAAATTTATCTGTACGGTACCAGAAGCCAATTCACGTTACGGTAAAATAGTGGATTGCGCAGAAAGTCTGCGAGTATGCGAATACACAAAAGTGAAATACGGATTGAACAATCGGGGTAATTACTGGTTGGTCAACAGCAATACCAAAAATGGTGCCATCGGGGACGTGGTGCGTTATGGCATTATCCCTGGGGCGTAATCGGTCAGGACCGAGCCATTTTGCTTAAACTATAAAAAGGAACTTGCCATGAAATCACTGTTGCCATGGTTTTGTCTGGTTGCGACTGCCGGTACTCAGGTGGCGCTTGCTGCGGACGGGATTGATGCCTATCGTCAGGGAAACTATACGCTGGCCGCGGAAAATCTTGCCCCTCGGGTTGATAATGATCCCGTGGCGAATTATTACCTCGGGATGATGCGCCTGTATGGTTATGGTGAATTAAAAAATAACACCATGGCGCTGCGTTATTTTACCGAGTCAGCAAACAAAGGATTTTTGCCGGCACAGCAGTTACTGGCTAACTACTACCTTGATGAGGCAAAAAATCCTGAACTGGCTCTGCAATGGTATAAAAAGGCCGCCGAGAAAAATGATATAGCCGCCCAGATGTATTGCGCGGCAGCCTATCAGTTTGGTTATGGCGCCAAAAAAAATACCGACACGGCAAGACGGTATTTCATTGATGCCGCAAAAAATGGTAATGACATAGCTCAGTATGCGCTGGGCATGCAGTTTCTTGAAAGCCGTGACAGCCGCAACAAAAAAATGGGCGTGATCTGGCTGAGCAAATCAGCAGACAAAGGCAACATCAAGGCTCAATATGAGCTCGGACAAATGTACGCAACCGGCGGCGTTGTAGCGCAGGATTCTGTCAAGGCAAAAGCCCTGCTCGAAGGAGCTGCCAGTAAAAATTACATACCCGCGATGCTGTCTCTTGGGAATATGGCAGCCAAAGAAGGCGATTTTCAGACAGCAAAAGACTGGCTGAGCCGGGCAGCTGACTCCAAAAATCCGGACGCTCAACGCAGTCTTGCCAGCCTGTACCTTGATGACAAGGGACCCTTCTATAACAGTCAGACCGGCGTCTCATTACTGACAGAGGCGGCCAGACAGGGCTCGTCTGATGCGCAACTGGCTCTTTCCAGACTCTACAAAGAAGGTAAAGGCGTTGAGGCGAACAGTGAACTGGCCACTAAGTGGGCCGATGCGGCAGCCAAATCTTCGTCTGCGAAAACGCCATCAGCCGATGTCAGTGTTCAGGTTGCCAACTGGCTCAGTAACGACACCAGCAATAATATTTCGCAGGGGGCCTATCGTCTTGGCGGTATTTATACGGATTGGCATAATCCCTCTGCCCTGCAGCAAAACACATACAATCAGTCACCGCAGATGGATGTCATTACCCGCAAGGCTCTGTACAAACCCCAGTTTGTGACAGTAAAACCTGCTGAAGTGCCTATTAACGATTACTTTAATGTCCTCGCGCCCAATCTTGCCGGAATTCAGCCGGCCAAATGGCATTATCCCCGTTACCCTATGGATAGCGACATTGAGGCTCTGCAACGCAACGACTCACGGGTGCTGAATCATGATACAGGCAAACCCATGGTTGACACTGAGACAACCTATGTCAGCGAATATAAAGTAGAGCCCTTTGATTATTTTGCTGAAAAATCGGAAGGCTGGGAGCGCGCCGCCAATTATCAGGCCGTACTCAGCCGTTTGTACGGTCAGGCAATTCTGGGTAATCCCGAGGCACAGTTCAACCTTGGACAGCTGTACCAGTATGGTATTGGCGTGGTCAAGAGCCCCGAGCAGGCCATTACCTATTTCCAACTGGCTGCCGAGCAGCAGGACGTGCAGGCTGAATATAATCTGGGTCTGATTTATCTTGAAGGGCAGACGACACCGGTTGATTACCAGAAAGGGATAGACTGGATGACGGACGCCGCCTTTAAGGGCAATCCCTACGCTCAGTATGTTCTGGCTAATATTTACGAAAACGGCCTGACCGATCAGGCCGGAGCGGTTGTCATTGCTCCTGATCATCAACAGGCCATGTCCATGTACTATCTGGCGTCTGCCAATCATTTTGCTGATGCAGAATACCGACTGGCAGATCTGTTTGTGAAAGAGAAAACAGCCGGTTTGAGTGTGGTTGCTCAGGAGAATCGCAATAAATTAATCAAGCGTCTCTATCAGAGCGCGGCCAATCAGGGCGTTGCCGAAGCAGTACTGCCACTGGCGTTTTACGATGCCATGGACAGTGATCCTGTGAAACAGAGCCATGCCTTTGATGTGGCAAGGCAGGAAGCCCGTGCCGGCGATCCGATGGCGGCACTTTTGCTGGCGATGATGTACGAGCGGGGAATTTCGGTACCTGCTGATCAGGTTGAGGCGATTTACTGGTATCAACAGGCCGGAAAGAATCCCGTCAGTCAGTTTGTGCTGGGAACGTATTTCAGCGAAGGCATTGGTTTGACCAAGGACAGCGACAAGGGGCGTGATTTGCTGCAGCAGGCTGCTAATGCCGGCTTTTCCTACGCCAACCTGAATCTGGCTGTTTTGAATCATGAAAACGGCCAGGCCTTCCTTGATGAATTGGAGAAAGCCCGTCAGGCCGGAAACAGCAAGGCCGGTCTTCTGCTGGCTGATTACTACTTACTGGAAGCCAATAATCCCGAAAAAATGAAGCAGGCCAGCGATATTTATCAATATCTGGCACAGAAGGGTAACAGAGACGCGCAACTGAAGCTGGCATTTTTGCTGGAACGCGGCCTGGGTGGGGTGGCTAATAATGAGCAGGCAGCCCAATGGTATACCCTTGCTGCAGAGCAAGGTCAGCCAGTTGCTCAATACCTCCTCGCTCAGATGTATCAAATGGGTCGCGTTGGAGCTGAGCCAGATTATGCTGAAACCAAAAAATGGTATAAAGCGGCGCAGGCACAGTTTCCTCAGGCATCCGTTGCTCTGGGCTTTGTTCAGGAAACAGTTGATAATGATTATGCCAGCGCCATGCAGAATTATCAGCGTGCTGCGGAGACAGGCGATGCCATTGCCCAGTATAACCTGGGCTTAATCTATGAGAACGGCAAAGGTGTGCCTGTCGATAATAAAAAGGCCATGATACTGTTTGAGAAGTCTGCTCAGCAGGGGCATGCCAGGTCAATGACGCAGCTGGCTGGTTTATACTTCAAAGGTCAGGACGGCAAGCGTGATGATCAGCAGGCCCTGTACTGGTATAAGAAAGCAGCGAGCCTCGGTGAAAGCGGTGCCTTGTATCAACTGGGTCTGTTTTCAGAAACGGGCGTTATCATACCGCTGAACTTCCCTGATGCGCTGAGTTTTTACCAGCAATCGGCTGATCATGGTAACGATAAGGCCAAACTGGCACTGGCGCGCATGTACCAATACGGACATGGCACAACTAAGGATTATCAGCATGCGGTTGATATTTACAAAGAGCTGGCTTCCCGAAATAACGCCTACGCTCAGTATCAGCTGGCGGTGATTTACATCGAAGGGCATCTGGGACAGCGTCAGCTGCAACAGGGCCGCGAGCTGCTGGTGAAAGCCGATGCCAATGGTAATCCGGAAGCAGGAAAAATGCTGCAATGGCTGGATGCTCAGCAGCAGCCCAAAGTCAGTTTCATTGAACCCATACCTGCTCAGGCTGTAGCCGTTCGTACCGGCCAGCAACCCGACATGATGTATATGGAGGCAATAAACGAATGGAATCGTGGCGATGAAACTCTATCGCGCCTGATTTTAAACCGGCTGGTTAAAACCTACCCGAATTATGATCCAGCCCGACAGGCTGTTGAGCAATTGAATCAGCAGGAGCGAGAAACGGGTAAAACGGTGGGTTGATACCGCAGGGGGCGTCCAATTAGCCTTACGTTTTTCCAGACACACTAAGCTGTGTCGTCAGGAGTCAACTCCTCAAAGCCTACGTCCCGCGGCTCGTCCGCGGGACGTAGGGATAGGGGAAATAAAAACAGCAGGAATATCAGATTTTATAATACGTGACGACACGGCCTGGCGAGTTAAGAAAAACGTAAGGCTAAAAGGAGCAATAGCAGCTTGCCCACCCGCTCGCTATGATATGTTTAATAAGATAAAGCCCGAAGCATCCCGAACCAGTGTTCCGGTTCGGGTGTTTGCGGACTTAGAGCGACGGAAACGCAGGGTTAAGCAGACATGGCCTTGAGACGTGCGACCAGACGGCTTTTAATTCGTGCAGCTTTGTTTTTGTGAATAAGACCTTTACCAGCCGCTTTATCAATGACGGGTTGCGCTTTGGCGTATGCGTCACGTGCGGCTTCAGCATTGCCAGCTTCAACAGCCTTGAGAACGTTTTTAATGTAAGTGCGGTACATGGAACGCGCACTGGCGTTTCTTTGACGCAGTTTTACGTTTTGACGGGCTCGCTTGATTGCTGATTTAATATTTGCCACTTAAAAATCTCCAACTTGTTTCAGGTATAACAAAAAGATGCTAATCATGCCCAATAAGATAATTTTTGTCAATGGACACAACGCGATCCAGGCGAGAAAAGATAAGTTTGGTGGATTTCACCTGCTTGCCATATCTCCAAATACATTATAGTCTGTCGTTTTTTTCAACGTAAACGGCCATGCTTCAGGCTCATTCTCTCAGCTTCGACTATTATGATCGGCCTCTTCTGCATGGCCTGCAGTTTTCTCTGTCTGCCGGCTGCCTGCTGCATCTGCGTGGCAAAAACGGCTCGGGCAAAACAACCTTGCTCAAACTGCTGGCCGGACTGTTGACCCCATCGGGGGGAGTCATCACATGGAACGGACAATCTGTGCACGATGATCTGCGCAGCTGGCAGGGCCGGTTATGTTTTGTCGGGCATCGTCCGGGTTTAAGCCCTCATTTGAGTATCCGTGAAAATGGGCGTTACGATCAGCACTGGCAGGGGCAACAGGACAGGCTGGAGCTGTTATTACAGCAGTTTTCTCTACTCGAGGTAGCGGATCAGCCCTGTGCCAGCCTGTCTGCCGGGCAGCTGCGCCGCGCGGCCCTGCTGCGCCTCGCCATGACCGACGCGCAAATCTGGTTGCTTGATGAGCCTCTGGTAGCATTGGATGAGGCTTCCATACAGATTCTGACGAGCTGTCTCTGCAGCCATCTTGATCGCCAGGGCTTGATTGTCATGACTTCACACCAGGCTTTGCCAGAAGCCCTGTCCAGGCACGAGGAGTTCAGTCTGTCATGAGAGCCTCGCATTATTTTCTCCGCCAGATGCGTCGTGACGCACTTATTCAGTTTCGTCAGCCGGGCATGATCATTAATTCTTCACTGTTCTTTATCATGATCATGGTTTTTTTTCCGCTGACCATGCCGCCGGATGCCCGTCTTCTGCTGCAGATAGCGCCGGGATTGGTCTGGATTGCCACGTTGCTGTCGATGCTGCTGGCATCTGAACGACTGTTTCAACAGGATTACGACACGGGGGTGATTGAGCAATGGCTGGTATCTGGCAACAGTCTGGCCGTTTTGCTGGCAGCCAGGCTGCTTGTTCAATGGCTGTTGACCATTATTCCGCTGCTGTTGTTTTGCCCTTTACTGGCCTTGCTATTTGGCCTGTCAATGTACCAGGTTGGTATCCTCGCACTGAGTCTTATAGCCGGCACACCCTGTCTTCTCGGTTTGTGCGCTCTGGCCGCGGCCTTTGGCACAGGCATGCAGCAGAAGGGCGTGTTCATGGCCTTGATTCTTCTGCCTCTGGCTGTACCCGTGATGATTTTTGGCAGCGGCACTGTCGTTGCGGCGATCAATCAGGAGCCCGTATCAGGTCATCTTGCTCTGATTTCCGCCGTATCATTGCTGACGATCTGTTTTTTACCCTTTGCCATCGCCGCACTCATTCGTATTAGCCTTGCTGAGTAATGCGTGCTAAAATTGCCGTTTTTTATTGGTTGAATAATTCCCTATGTGGAAATTTTTATATCAAATGGCCTCGCCACGTCTGTTTTATCGCTGGACACAGTCTTTTCTGCCCTGGCTGGGGGGGCTCGCTCTGCTGCTCCTGGTGACAGGCTTTGTCTGGGGTCTTGCCTTCGCTCCGCCTGATTATCAGCAGGGGGATGCGTTCCGTATTATTTACGTGCACGTTCCTGCGGCATTCCTGTCGATGAGCCTTTATGCTCTGATGGCGTTTTGTTCCGTATTGTTGATTGTCTGGCGTATTAAACTGGCCGGTCTGATGATCATGGCGCTGGCCGAAGTCGGCGCCTGGATGGCTTTTCTGGCTCTTGTAACCGGCAGTATCTGGGGCAAGCCGATGTGGGGAACCTGGTGGGTCTGGGATGCCCGTTTAACCTCTGAGCTGGTTTTGCTGCTGCTCTACGCAGCTATTCTGGCTACAGGGGCGGCCTTCCGCCATCGTCTTGATGGTGACAGAGTGGTTGCCATTCTTGCACTGGTGGGGGCTATCGATTTGCCCATCATCCATTATTCGGTTTACTGGTGGAACACCTTGCATCAAGGGGCTACCCTGTCATTGCTGTCAAAACCAAAAATTGATGCATCCATGCTCTATCCCTTATTAATAAGCCTGTGTGGTTTTCTCTGCTACTCTGCCTGGCTGGTTTTCCATAAGGCTGGTAATACCTTATTGCTGCGTGAAAAAAAACAGCGCTGGGTGCAGGAATTGGCGCAAAGGGGATGATGAAATGAATCAGTTTTCAGCCTGGTTAAGTATGGGGGGGTATTCGGCCTATATCTGGCCGACTTATGCCCTGGTGTGCGTGGTGTTGCTGCTCAATTTGTGTGGCATACGGCGTCAACGCAGAAAAACCCTGCGTCAGTTACGGCAATGGGTACAGGCGAATGAGCGAGTCCGGGGGACAGACCAGAGATGAATCCAGTACGAAAACGCAAACTGCTGCTCCTTGTATTTATTGCATCGGTGCTGACGCTTGCAACCAGCCTTGTCTTATATGCGCTCAGACAAAACATCAGCCTGTTTTATACCCCCACTCAGATTGCTGCCGGCGAGGTGTCCGGTAAACGTCAGATCCGTCTTGGTGGCATGGTAGTCAAGGGCAGTGTCAAACGATCAGGCAAGGACTTGACGGTGGAGTTTGCCCTTGGCGATTTTAATAAAACCGTTATCGTACGGTATCACGGCATTCTGCCTGATTTGTTTCGAGAGGGGCAGGGCATCGTTGCCATGGGTGAGGTTGTGGACAATCAGCATTTTAATGCCACAGAAGTACTGGCCAAACACGATGCCAGTTACATGCCGCCCGAAGTGCGTGATGCCTTAAAAAAAGGCAAAGAAAGCAGTAATGGGGGTAAGGCATGATCGCAGAGGCTGGCTTATTTGCGCTGATACTGGCGTTGTTTTTTTCCTGTCTGCTGGTTGTTGTACCTTGTATCGGACTGAAAAAGAACAAGGCTGCCTGGATTGCCGCGGCACCGGTTTATGTGTTGGGGCAGTTTGTCTTCGTGGCAATCGCATGGCTGTGTCTGACTCTGTGCTTTCTCACTGATGATTTCAGTGTTATTTACGTACTCAGCAACTCCAGCGTCAGCCTGCCCTGGTTTTATAAGCTATGCGCGGTGTGGGGTGGGCATGAAGGCTCGATGTTGCTTTGGGTTGCCATTCTGAGTCTGTGGATGCTGGCGGTGAGCCTGTTCAGCAGGAATCTTAATCCGCTCTTTCGTGTTCGCGTTCTCATTGTTCTGGGGGCGCTGAGCATTGGGTTTTTGTTGTTTCTGCTCTCTACGTCCAATCCTTTTCTACGTCAGTTCCAGCAGCTGGATACGTTGGGGCGGGACTTGAATCCTCTGTTGCAGGATCCTGGTTTTTTATTTCATCCACCCATGCTCTACATGGGCTATGTTGGATTTTCAGTGGCCTTTGCCTTTGCGATTTCCGCTTTATGGATGGGGCAGCTTGAGTCGGCCTGGACGAAATGGACCCGTCCCTGGACTCTGGCTGCCTGGTGCTGCCTGACCGCGGGTATCACCCTTGGGAGCTGGTGGGCCTATCGTGAGCTGGGCTGGGGTGGCTGGTGGTTTTGGGATCCGGTTGAGAACGCGTCTTTTATGCCCTGGCTGGTGGGCACGGCCTTACTGCATTCCCTTGCTGTTACAGAAAAGCGTAAGCAATTTATGGCCTGGACGATGCTGCTCGCGATCACCGCCTTTTCTCTGAGCCTGGTCGGTACGTTTCTTGTGCGCTCCGGTGTGTTGACCTCAGTGCATGCGTTTGCGGTCGATCCACAGCGCGGTATTTATATTTTATGCTTTCTTCTGCTGGTGATTGGCGGTTCGCTGCTGCAGTTTGCCCTGCGCGCGCAGCATCTTAATTCGCCGGATGATCTGGCGCCACGCCCGACCTTTCTCTCACGGGAAAACGCCTTGTTACTGAATAACGTATTTCTTGTGGTGATGATGCTGACGGTGTTGATGGGGACGGTGTATCCCCTGCTTATCGATGGTCTTGGGCTGGGTAAGCTGTCGGTTGGCGCGCCATATTTTAACGCGGTTTTTGTACCCTTGATGATTCCTCTGCTGATTTTGATGGGAATAGGGGTGAATTTAAACTGGCAGCGCAGTGACGGGCATTCCACCATTCTGCGCTTGCTGCCTGTTCTGCTTGTCAGCCTGTTTTTACCCTGGCTTCTCCTGCTGGTATTCACGCACGAGGTGAAGCTCTGGGCCCTGCTCGGTATGATCCTGGCGACCTGGGTAATCGCGGGTACCCTGCTGCTGGTGTATTTACGTCTGAGACAGCGGGGTTTATCAGGGCTTGGGCAGGCCTTTCTGGGAATGATCATTGCTCATTGTGGTGTGGCGGTGACGGTTATCGGGGTTGCTGTTTCAACGGCTTATGGGATACAGGATGACGTCAGGCTGGCTCCGGGCGAAAGCACGACTCTGGCTGGCTGGCGTGTTACGTTTATTCGTGAAAATCCTTTGCGGGGACCCAATTATCATGGCACTCAGGCTGAAATGCTGATTTCGAACGGATCCAGTGAGCATAGAATCTATCCTGAAAAGCGCCTGTACGAAGTGGCACAGATGGCCATGACGGATTCGGCAATTGATGTCAGCCCGTTTCGCGACATATATATCGCGCTCGGCGAGCCGCTGGAGCAGTCGGCCTGGGCGGTACGCCTGTATTATAAACCTTTTGTGCGCTGGATCTGGGCGGGTGGGTTTATGATTTTGCTGGGTGGCTTTCTGGCCCTGACTGATCGACGTTACGCGCGGAGAACTTGAGTGAAAACAGGCAGATTATGGCGGCTTTTACCGTTTTTGATATTCAGTGCGCTGGTTTTTTTCTTTTGGCGGGGGCTGTCTCTGGATCCCAGAAAACTGCCTTCGGTACAATTGGGACAAAGCCTGCCGGATTTTCGTCTGCCTTCACTGGCAGATGTCAATCAAAGCTTTACTCCCGCCAGCCTGCGTGGGCAGGTCTCGCTGTTGAATGTCTGGGCCAGCTGGTGTGCGGCATGCGTTGACGAGCAGGTTTTTTTAATGAAGCTGGCGGCGCAGGGTGTTCCTTTATATGGTCTGAATTATAAAGACAGGCCGGAAGAGGCCAAAGCGTGGCTGCGCGAGTGGGGCAATCCTTATCGACGTATCGGCAGTGATACAGCGGGTAAAGTGGCCATTGATCTGGGCGTGTATGGTGCGCCGGAAACCTTTTTGGTGGATGCTCAGGGGGTGATTCGTTTCCGCCATGTAGGGGTGCTGGATGAAGCCAGCTGGAAGCGTGATTTTCTGCCGCGTATTCATCAGCTGCGAGGTGAGTCATGAAGCGTATCTGTCTGTTTTTTCTTTGTTTTGGTCTGGCGCAGGCGCTGATGGCCAACAGTTTCTATCCGCTGGAAAACGCCAAAAAGGAGGCTCAGTTTCAGCATTTACTGAAAGAACTGCGTTGTCTGGTCTGTCAGAACCAGGATTTGGCCGATTCAAACGCCAGCCTGGCCAGGGATTTACGTGATCAGGTGTATCAAATGGTCAGGGACGGTGAAAGCGACAGCGACATTATCCGTTATCTGACAACTCGTTATGGCGATTTCATTTTGTTTAATCCCCCTGTTAAGGGCATAACCGCTTTATTGTGGTATGGCCCGGCCTTGTTTTTATTGCTGGGACTGCTCCTTTTTTGGCATGTTAATTTCAGGCGGCGTGCATCATGATGGTCTGGCTCCTTATTCTGTGTTTTGTTGTGCTGCTTCTGCTGGCTCTGGCCATTGCGGTCTATCCGTTGCGGCATGGGCTTCGGCGTTCATTGCCTGCCAGTCTGCTCGCATTAGTGGTGTTTACTCTGCCTGCTTATTATATGTGGGGCGGCTGGACTGACTGGCTTGAACACGAACATGCGATGTTAAGGCAGCAGGAGGCCAAAGCGATGCTGGCTACGGTTTCATCGCCGCAGGAGCTGATCGACAGACTTCGGGCGCGCCTTGATGATTCTCCGGCCAGCGCACGGGGCTGGTATTTACTGGGTCGATTGTACAGTGGGCAGAAACAATGGCAGCCTGCCCGCGACGCTTATGCTAAATCTCTGCAGCTGGATGCGGAAAATGTCGCAGCAGCCTTAGGCTATGTTGAAACCCTGTGGCAATTGAATTCGCAGCAGTACAACGACGACATCAGATATCGTTTAAACGCCATTTTAAAAAAACATCCTGACCAGCCAGACGCCCTGTCTATGCTGGCCATGGATGCGTATGAGCAGAAACAGTATGAGCAGGCAATTACGTATTGGCGGCAGATATTAGCATTGGTCCCCGCGCAGTCAGATGAGGCAAAGGCGTTACGTAAGGCGATAGCGAAGGCGCAGGAGCAATTGCCTCAGTAGGGAGCACGAGCACCAATCCTGATATGCCGTAGGCTGGGCCTTGGCCCAACAATGGATCTGGTGAGATATTCTTTGCTGGGCCAAGGCCCAGCCTACTCCTTAATATCCGCTTCAGGCCTGTTTTTGCCAATAAACAAAACATTGTAAAAAAAAACATTCTACTGTATTATTGCAGCCCAATCTGTTCATCAATGGAGTTTTACATGCCACGTTATTCAAACGAGAAAGGGATTCGGGCCTTTTTTAATCGAAACCGGGGTAAAATCGAGCTGAGTTCCATGCTGCTGAGTACTGGAATTGGCGCTGGAATTGGCGCTTTGCTGGGTACTTTTGTTTTTCCTGGTATAGGAACTGCGATTGGAGCTGGAGTTGGCGCTGGTTTTGGTTTTAGTGCGTCGCTGCTGGGGGTTTCCCTTGGGCGCTATTTTGCACCGAAAGGATCGAGTTCACGAGAGATGGCTGTAGCGGGCACCTGGCTTGGTTCCTGGGGTCTGGGTGTGCTTGTCGGGGGATTAATTGGCTCAGTTATTCCAGGCTTTGGCATGGTCCTCGGGGCTGTTGTTGGCGGTCTGATATCGTTCGCTGCCTCCCTGGTCGCGTCGGCATTGATTGCAGCCATCCGCAAACGTTTTTTTCCAGCTCCGGCTCATGTCATGGCGTCACAATACAGTGACAGTGCCGTTGAGCTTCAGCCGATGAAGCGTGATGTAAACGACAAAAACCAGGTCGTGCGAAATGATCCTGCCAGCAGCTACAGTTATAGCCCGGTTCTTACCAGCTCAAGAGATGCGCAACTGCCCGATCATTTCCCGGTTGACTACTCTTCTTCAGAAGACAGCCGTTTGGGTATTAATTGAGCGTATTTCCACTCTGATCAGCTGCCGCTATGCCAGACAGACGATCTCTGGCAAAGTGGTAGAGCCTGCCCGGGAACTGATATCACTGGCGATATCAGAGGGATACTTCCGGTTGGCAGTGACCAAACGGACTTTAACCCGCTTTAGAATGAAACGAGGTGATGCACCACCGCTTTCTGCGTCACCAGGACTTAAATCCATAAGCTTTCAATGATAAGTACATTGAAAAAAATACTGTTGTATTATTGCAGTTCAATACGTTGATAATCAGGAGCTAACTATGCCACGTAATTCAAACGATAGAGAAGTTAAAACCCTTCATAATGATAACCTGAAAAGGCGGAAAAAAATTGAGATGCTCTCCATGTTTCTGAGTACTGGAGCAACCACTGTGGTGGGGGCCATGATAGGGACTGTGATTCTTCCCGGCATAGGAACAGGGATTGGTGCGGCTTATGGTTTTGTTTTGGGCGTCTTTTCATCGATACTAGGGTTTAGCTTTGGGCGATATTTCAAGCCGACAGGATCAGGTTCGAAACTACCAGCCGTGATGGGTATTACACTGAGTTCCTGGGGCCTGGGGATAGTTGCCGGAGCTGTGATTGGCTCTGTTGTTCCTGGCGTGGGAACAGTGGTCGGTGCCTTAACTGGCGGCCTGATTACCATGGGCACCTGCCTTGCAGTGGTAGCAATCGACCAGATCGAAAAAAAGTTTTCCCGCGGTCCGCGTTCTGCCATGGCGCCGCAAGGCAGTAGCCTGGAGACTTCGTCCGACGCGAGTACTCATGAGAACAATCATCAGCCCGCTTTAAGAACAGACTCACCTTCGTATAACCAGTCTTTGAGGGCCTTAGCGGATGGAGATAAAAACGAGACAAATTCAGATCCTGATAACAGCCGTGTTATAGACGCGGATCCATGCATGTATGGAGAATCGCCTTTGATGACGATTATCAACGGAAAGAAAGTGCAAATAGGCACAGTCGAGGTCCGGGGGCCGCATTCTCATTCAACAGACAATCCTGCGCGCCCTTAGTGAGCATACGTCCACTCCGACCAATGGCCGCGGTAGCCGGCTAAACGGTCTCTGGCGTAGGTGTAGAACCGGCTCAGAAACTGATATCGCTGGCGGTACCAGAAGGAGACTTCCGGATCGCCACGATCTACCTGACTCAAATCATACCAGGGGTAAATTGCAGCCTGCCTCTGAATAATGTCTTCAAACGATGCCTTGTCGGCATTTTTCAGCATATCATACATCGCCAGAAAGGCCGTTGTACGTCCCTTGCCGCCACGACAGTGAATATGCAGCCACATGTTATCCGGCAGGCTGTCGATGAGGGTGACGAATTGATCCACGATCGAATCTTCAGCCGCCCGGTGATCACTGACCGGCAGGCGCAGGTAATGAAAGCGCCATTGGCGCAGCAGATCCGCTTCGCTTATGACCGATTTTACAGGGATGGATTTACCGCTGTTAAAATCTTCAAGCCGGAACTGATGAGGGCTTAACACGTTGTCAATTTGTTCCTGAGAAGAGAGCGTATTCAGCCAGTTTTGTTCTGACTGCATGATCTCCTTGAGACTGAGACCCAGATTTAACCAGTTATGTTTATCGCATAGAGTAATGGCCTTGCCATTCAGGTAACCGTGATTTTCCTGCCGTAAATCCAGGACCAACACCTGCTCTGGGGTATGGCTGGTGCGAGCCTGAATATAGTCTGCAACCACCTGCCATCCCGCTTCGCCGGGCTCGGAGCTGGCCGAAGCACGCAGGCTGCTCACGCCACGGGTATTGCCCTGATAGGCGCTTTCGATCATGCGGGTGTCTCTGAGACTGCTGACTGGTTTGATTTTGCTGCTGTCCTTGACCACACAAGGCATGTCCCGGCTTGCCTGGCAGGCGATGGACGCTGAAGGCATGAGCGTCAGAACAAGTAAAATTGAACCCAAACATCCTGTATTCTGCACTTGAGTTTCTCCATACTATTTCATCATACGTCAGCCAGATTTCCCTTGGTTTCCAGCCATGATTTTCGGTCTGTGGCGCGCTTTTTAGCCAGCATCATGTCCATCATGGCCATGGTTTCCGGCAGGGAGCCCAGGGTGAGCTGAATCAGACGGCGCGTATTCGGATCCATCGTGGTTTCCCGAAGCTGCAGCGGGTTCATCTCGCCGAGACCTTTGAAGCGTTGAACATTGATTTTACCTTTGTTCGATTTAGTCAACTGGGCAATGATGTCCTGTTTTTCTTCATCGTCCAGCGCATAATGCACGGCCTTGCCAGCGTCAATTCGATACAGAGGCGGCATGGCTACGAAGACGTGACCTGCTTCAACCAATGGCTTGAAGTGACGCAGAAACAGAGCGCAGATCAGGGTCGCAATGTGTGCGCCGTCAGAGTCCGCGTCCGCCAGGATACATATTTTACCGTAGCGCAGGCCGGATAAATCTTCTACGCCTGGATCCACGCCGATGGCAACGGAAATATCATGTATTTCCTGTGAGCCAAGCACCTGTGAGGAATCTACCTCCCAGGTGTTAAGAATTTTTCCACGCAAGGGTAGAATAGCCTGATAATCCTTGTTACGTGCCTGTTTGGCCGAACCGCCCGCAGAGTCCCCCTCGACCAGGAATAATTCAGCCTGGCTCAGATCCTGTTGCAGACAGTCAGCCAGCTTTCCTGGCAGCGCCGGCCCCTGGCTGACGCGTTTACGTGCCACCTGTTTGGCCTGACGCAGACGTTTCTGGGCGCGTTCAATGGCAAAGGCTGCAATTAATTCACCCTGGCTGCGGTGCTGGTTGAGCCACAGGGCAAACGCATCTTTGATCACGTTGCTGACAAACAAGGCGGTTTGCCTTGAGCTGAGCCGTTCTTTTGTCTGACCGGCAAACTGTGGCTCTTTCATTTTGACCGACAGCACGTAGCGGCAGGGTTCCCAAAGATCATCAGCGACGAGCTTAACGCCCCGGGGCAGAAGATTTCTCAGATCGCAAAAAGCGGACATCGCGTCAAAAAGCCCCGCGCGCAGTCCGTTGACGTGCGTACCGCCCTGAGCGGTTGGAATCAGGTTAACGTAACTCTCGTTCAGTGCTGTAGGCATGGAGGCGGTCCAGGCCAGAGCCCAGTCCACCGTGGCCTCTTCGCTGCTGAATTCGCCGGAGAAGGGCTCTTCCGGCAGGTAATCGGCTGGCAGCGACTGACGCAGGTAGTCGCTCAGACCCTCTTCAAAACACCAGTGTGTCTGTTCCTGGGTCTGTCTGTTAATAAAGGTCATGGATAGACCGGGGCAAAGCACGGCCTTGGCACGGAGTACGTGAGTTAACTGCCTGACCGAAACCCTGGGTGAGTCGAAATATCTGTTGTTGGGCCAGAAGCGAATGATGGTTCCGGTATCGCGCTTTTTGACGAGCCCTGTTTCGTTCAGTTCCTCTATTTTATCGCCGTTGGCAAAGGCCATGTGATATATGATGCCGTTTCGCTTAATGGTAACGTCTACGCGTTCAGACAGGGCATTCACCACCGACACGCCCACGCCATGCAGACCGCCGGAAAAGCTATAGTTTTTATCCGAGAATTTACCGCCGGCATGCAGTTTGGTCATGATGACTTCAACACCGCTTAATCCCAGTTGTGGGTGCAGATCAACCGGCATGCCACGACCGTTGTCTTCTACCTCTACCGAACCGTCTTCGTGCAGCGTTACGATGATTTTGCTGGCATGGCCGGCAATAACCTCGTCAACACTGTTATCGACCACTTCCTGAACCAGGTGGTTGGGGCGCGTAGTATCGGTGTACATACCGGGGCGTCGCTGCACCGGCTCCAGGCCGTTAAGTACTTCAATCGCTTCAGCAGTGTAGTTTTCTGACATGGCTCACTATGGGTTGCAGGTTGATATGGTTTATAGTCTAACATGAAAAAACGGGCCGCTGTAATTTATTCCACCACAACCGGTGGGAATTTATTGGCGTAATTCAGCGGTTTTTTAGACAGCGCGATCGCGAGTCGTAATGCCGTTTTCATGAAATGACCGCCGAGATCCGGTTCTGCCAGAACCGCCGTTGGTGTTCCGCTGTCGCACTGGCTTCGGATACGGCTGTCCAGGGGTAGCTGGCCCAGCAGGGGAACTTTGAAGGCGTCGCTCAGTGCCTGGCCACCGCCGGTTCCAAACAGGGTCTCTTCATGGCCGCACTGGCTGCAGATATGAGACGACATGTTTTCTACCACGCCGAGCACATCTATGCCCGTTCTCTCAAACATTTTGATGGCTTTTTGAGCGTCCAGTGTGGCCACGTTCTGGGGTGTGGTCACGACAACTGCGGCCGTCAGAGGAATTTTTTGTACCAGACTGAGCTGGATATCGCCGGTTCCGGGCGGCAGATCGATAAAAAGGTAATCCAGATCATCCCATAGTGTGATGTCCAGCATCTGTAACAGTGATTTTGCCAGCATGGGGCCACGCCAGATCAGAGCCTGATCAGGATCGGTCAGATACCCTATCGACATGGCCTGAACGCCGTGAACCATGACCGGAATGTAGCGATCGTCTTTGAGCTGCACCGCTTCGTGAGCGCCCATCATCAGTGGAATGCTGGGGCCGTAGATATCTGCATCCAGAATCCCAACTCTCGCGCCGGCACGGGCCAGAGCCGTGGCCAGGTTGACCGTGACCGTGGATTTACCGACACCACCCTTGCCGGAGGCAATGGCAATAGTGTTTTTAACGCCGCGCAGACCTTTACCGCTTAACTGGGTTTTGTGGGCGCGAATAAAGAAATCCAGATGAGTGCTGACAGTCTTGCCCGGATGAGCCGTCTGCAGACTGGCGTCTATGGCCGGCAGCAGGCTGTTGTTTAAGGGCTGACAGGGAAATCCGGCATGCAGGTGAATATTTAAGGTGTTATCTGTGGATTCGATTCGGGTCTGCATGCCCATCTGTTTAATGGTTTGATCCATGAATGGATCGGTTGTCAATTCCAGGAGTGCTTCAGTTGTATTCATGTAAAAGCCAGGTTGAAGGTTACAGCAATATGCGATCAGTCAGACTGTGTGCTCCCCGCGTACACGAGGAGCAGCAGAGTGTATCTTAGATACAGGAGCCCAGAATCGTCAGGCTGCAGACGAGCCCGATAAACCATACCAGGGAGCGCAGAGAGGCCATGTTCATCAGATACAGAGCGTGGTAAACCAGCCGTGAAATGATAAAAACAATAGCCAGATACTGGACCATCGGCGTGACATGATTGGAGGCGATTGCCGTAAGGGCGGCGGTTGAGAAAACCAGTAAGGCTTCAAAGCTGTTTTGATGAGCAGCGATGGCTCTCGCACCAAAACCCTTAAGGGAGGCTTGTTGTTCTCTGGGGCAGTCGTTGTTATAACCGCCAGGGGCTTTATTCATTGCCAAGGCCACAGGCACTCTGGCCAGGTAAGGCAGCAGGGTGGCGATAAACAGGCAAATAATCAGTGTACTCATGGTTGACCTGACTCTTATGTAGTTGATGACGCTTTACTTTAGCGAATTGATGTGGCTTAAGCAACCTATCCGTTTAAATCGCCCGGTTCTGAGTAAGCATGCGTCCAGTGTACCCAATGCTGGTTACTCAGATAAAACAGACCGCAGCGAATGGGGGCTTCGTTTGGCGATTGCAGTAATCTGGCGTATTGCTCTACCTGCTGACGATGCTCTGTCTGGGCGGTCTGATGGTCTGTTCCGGTTTTAAAATCAATGATCCAGCGCTGGCCGTTATCGTAGAACGTGCGATCGATGATCCGTGTCTGCACCTGATTGTTTTCTCTGACCAGCAGGGCGTATTCGTTTTGCTCCTTATCGTGATGCTGACACAGCCACTGTCCAATGGGATCGTTGAACAGAGCCTGAATCTGCTCGTTCAGCAGCGTCATGGCCTGTTCTTGTTCCTGCGCCGTAAATCCCATGCTGCGAAAACGACTGGCAACCATGTTCCAGGGAAGATCGTTGATGGATGCCGGATGCCTGTCGCATATCCACTGCAATAACTCATGCGCCACGATCCCGCTTTGCCGGCTGTTATCGTTCGCTGGCAACACCCGCTCTGGAGGAATCCGCTCACCGGGAGGCGTTTGATGTTGTGATTCCCGCATGTAAAAACGTATGGGCAGGCGTTCCATGAGGGGCAGCCGGGTGCTGAGGATTTCTTCCCGCTCATCAGTGCCGGCCTGTCCGTCAAAACTCAGCTGCTGTAACAGCGCGCGAAAAGTACCTTTTAATGCTTTTTCATGGCAGTCCACCAGATACAGGCTTCGTTTGGCGCGTGTGACCGCTACGTATAACAGCCGCTGTTGCTCATAGGCCTCCTTGTCGGCAGCAAGTCGGCCAAGATAATCATACAGCAGTGATTCTTTTTCGTGAGCAGCCTGCACAGGGGAGAGCAGAATCAGCTCATCCGCCTCTTTTGTGGGTAAATCGAGCCAGCGCAGCAGCGGTTTGTCCTGCCTCGTAGGCCGGTTGCCCAGCCCCGGTAAAATGACGCAGTCAAACTCCAGGCCTTTCGATTTGTGAATCGTCATGATTTGCAGACGGGATGGGGTGATGCGTTGCGAGTAGAGCTGCTGAAATTCCTCTGCAAACTGCTCAGGATTTTCAAGCTGGCCGTTAGGACTGTAGCGAGACAGCAGCAGCCAGAACTGCTCTAAATCTGTCAGTCGGGATTCGTTGAGAATATAGTCGCCATGCAGGTTTTTGATGACCTGGACAATCCATTCCGTCAAACCCTGTTGATATCGACTGGCCAGCGCTGCGCTCATCACCTGAAACACGTATTGCGCGCGTTGCCGTCCTTCGTCACTCAGATTGCCAATCTGATCCAGCTGAGCCAGCGTCTGGTACATCGACTGCCGGCGATTCCAGGCGGCCAGCGCATGCAGATCGGCCAGGCCAAGGCCGCACCAGGGGCTGCGCAGCAGAGCGAGCCAGTGCAGTCGGCTGGCCGGCATCAGCAGAGCCATGGTGAGCGAGTACACATCGCGCAAATGCGCAAGACTGGACAGCTTTTCAATTTCCACTCCCTGAAAGGGAATGCCTCTGGCACGCAAGACAGGTATCAGTTGAGACAGGCTGGAGCGTGAGCGAACCAGTATGGCAATGCTCTGCTCAGGATCCGCATCGAGTTCACGTGATACGATATCGGCAATGGCTTCTGCTTCTTCAACCTTGCTGGCGTATTGCAGGGCATGAACAGCGCATCCTTCGCTGGCCGCCTTAATGGCTACCGACGCATGATAGGAAATGGCACCTGACTCCATGTCATCCTGCTGGGGAAATATGGCTTTAAACTGCCTGTTGACCCAGTTAACCAGCGTTTCAGTCGAACGAAAATTACAGCAGAGTTCCAGTGAAGTCAGGCTGACCGGACCTATGCCTTCCAGCCGCGCTTTCAGGAACAGGCCCACCTCGGCCTGACGAAAGCGATAAATGGACTGCATCGGATCACCCACGACAAACAGCGTTTTTCCATCGCCGGGCAGCCAGCCCTGCACGAGCTTTTCCAACAGCTGAAACTGCTGAATGGAGGTATCCTGAAACTCATCGACCAACAGATGATGAATGCTGTTGTCCATGTGCAGAGTCAAATCCGTGGGTGCCTCGTCCTGCCCCAGAGCCAGAAGTGCCTGCTGGGAAATGGCGGAAAAATCCACTTCGTTGCGCTCCCGGAAAATAAGCTGCAGATGAGCGGCAAGCATAGGCAGCAGGCTCATCAGGGCCTGCAAAACAGCCCACTGCTGGTCATCGTAATGAGGGGCAGGCAGCTTCTTAACGCGGATGAGGGCATTGAGAAAATCGCTTTGCTCACTGAGCGTCTGGAACAAGGCCTTGCTGGAAGCCTTGAGACGATCGTAGAGATCATCGGCGCAGGCACCGCGTTTCAGGCCAACGTGATGGTCAGCGCCCTTGCGCAGCCTGTCGTCTTTCGTCAACAGCAGAGCCGCGAGACCTGCGGCGATATTACGATCCAGATCATCAAAGACCGGCCAGCTGGTCAGCGCGTAGCGTTCCGAAGCCGGGTTGTTTTCAATGCTGGCTATCTGAGTACTCAGGCTGTGCAGCTCGTCGCGGCAATTGAGGGGCACGCTGTCGATAAAGCGTTGCAGTTCGTGTTTTTCAATAGCTGCCAGCGCCTGTTCGCAGCGCTCCCTGCTTTGACTGCGTGCCATGAAAACCGGCGCCAGCCATTGTTCACGGGAAGCCAGAAGCTGCGTCAGCAGATCCAGCAGTTTGTCCTGGCGATTGTCCAGATGCTGCAGGAGGTCCTGCACGGGTTGCTGCAGGGGGGGCTGTTGAAGGGCATCAGTCAGACAGGCCCGCACGGCGCTTTCATAAAGGGACTGGGCGGATTCGGTGATTTGCGCATAGGGTGTCTGTTGTTCCGGCAAGGGGACAGCCTGGGTCAGACTCTGGCACAGCGAATCGATAGTGATGATTTTCAGGCGACTGGGCTGATTGAGCAGTTGCCAGCCCTGTTCGCTGGCATTCTGCAAGGCAAGTCCGGCATACTCGTTCGTGAGTTTTTGATGTTCCGAGTGCACTGGAAGCTCTTTACTGGCGTGATTGAGGGCAGCCAGAATGCGTTCGCGCATTTCGCTGGCTGCCTTGCGTGTAAACGTCAGGGCAACAATCTGCTCGGGAGCGCTGACTTTACCCAGCAGGCGGAGATAGCGCTGGGTTAACAGCTCGGTTTTACCGGATCCTGCAGGGGCCTGTACAATGTATGAGCCATACGGATCCGTGGCCTGCTGGCGCTGAGCGCTGTCCTTAAGCACAGATTACTCCAGTACAATTTCCTGTGCCGGTGGGCGCAGATTATAATGCGAGCTCATGCAGTAGCCATAGGCGCCGGTATTGGCTATCAGCATCACATCGCCCTCAACAGTATCAGGCAGGAGACGGTCGTAGCCAAGAGTATCTGCCGATTCGCAAATGGGGCCAACAATGTGAGCAAATCCGGTTTTTTCTTCGTTCAGGCTGGTCAGGTTCACAATCTCATGCCAGGCGCCATACAGAGCCGGGCGCATCAGCGAGTTCATGCCTGTTTCTATGCCGACAAAACGGACACGGCCTTTTTCCTTGCACTGGGTTACTTTGGCGAGAATGACGCCGCTGTCGGCAACGAAATAACGGCCAGGTTCCAGCCAGAAAGCCAGATCGGGGAAACGGGATTTAACCGCCAGCAGAGAGGCATCCAGCACAGCCAGATCCAGGGGCTGCTGTCCTGGTTTTTCCACGATACCAAGCCCCCCGCCCAGATTAATAATGCGGACATTTGGAAAATGAGACAGCAGCATCGTCAGCATTTGAGCGGTGTTCTGCCATAATTCGGTGGTTAAAATACCGCTGCCGGAATGAGCATGCAGACCAATGACCTGAATCTTATGTTGTCTTATCAGCCGCGCAGTTTCTTCCAGATCAGCCTGAACAATGCCGAATTTGGATTCGTTTCCTGCCGTGCACACGAATTTGTGATGACCGGCACCGCTGCCAGGGTCGATACGCAACAGAATCTCTTTGTTTTTAAATAACTCTGGCCAGTGCTGCAGGGGATAGATATTGTCTATCGTGATGTAGCAGTCGAGCGCCAGAGCAGACTCATATTCGCTTTTGGGTGCAAAATTGGGTGTAAACAGAATTTTTTTGCGATCGATGTCAGGAAATAAGGCCATTACATGCTGCAATTCGTCGATAGATACGCACTCGAAACCGATGCCTTTGGCGTACAGATTCTTTAACACACCGGGATTGGCATTGGCTTTGATGGCATAAAACAGTTTGTCGATGGCTTTCAGACCCAGCAGATCGTCGGCGCGCTGCTCCTGCGTCTCCTTATCGTATACGTAGCAGGGCGACTGAGTGGCCGCCATGTCGAGCAGGTGGTTTCGTTTCAGCACCCACCAGGGCGTGGCACGCTGAGCCGGGTTACCAAATTCCTCGTGCCAGCTTTTGGAGTAGTAAAAACTCTGGGGGCTGTTTTCTATGAGCAGCGTATGCAGTTGCTGACAGAGTTTTTCAGCATGTGACTCATGAACCACGAAGGTCAGATTCAGGTCGTTAGAGGCCAGCGACATCAGATAAACCTGTTTCGCCTCGAATACCTCAAGCGTTGGGCCAAGCTGTGGCAATACAGTGCGGATATGGTGACCAACGAGGCTGACGGCACTGCAGGGTTCTATGAGTTTGGCGCGTCCAAAGGTGTTTAGATCGGCAAGCAGGGCATCCAGTGCCGAACGATCATGCAGCTTCGCGTTACTGTCCAGCGACAGGGTCACGTTAAATTCCGAGGAAGACAGCAGGTCGACAGAAAATCCATGGGTTTTGAATACCGCAAATACATCGGCCAGAAAGCCGACCTGGTGCCACATGTTCAGGGTGTCGATGGAAATCAGAATAATGCTGTGCTTCACCTGGATCGATTTGATGGGGGGCGCCAGCTCGTCGCTTTCCTTGGAAATGCGCGTACCGGAATGTTCGGGCATGCGGGTAAATTTTACATCCATGGGAATACCGGCGCTGCGGACAGGCGGTATGCAGTTAGGATGCAGTACCTTGGCTCCCATGGATGCAATTTCCTGAGCCTCGTCGTAGTTGAGCTGTTTCAGCAGACGGGCATGCGGCATCTGGTGCGGATTCGCTGTGTAAATTCCCGGTACGTCTGTCCAGATTTCGCAACGAACGGCATGGAGCTTCGCGGCCAGCAGTCCGGCGGTGGTGTCCGAGCCGCCACGACCCAGCAGCACAGTATCACCCTGGGGATTTCTGGCAAAAAATCCCTGAGTAATAATGGCCTGAGCGCCAGTATTGAGCAATTGGTTCTTTAAGGCCACATCGGTTTCACTGGTGCAGCGCGCGGAGAGGAAATTAATGGCATCGCCACCCGGAACCGGGGTTGAAACCAGGGCTTCGCGCACATCAAACCAGTGACAGTCGATACCCTGATTGACCAGAAAGGCATGTCCAAGGCGGGTCATCATTAACTCACCCAGACTGAGAATCTGTGCCCGAGTCTTGGCCGGTGCTTCTTTCAGCAGGGCGATCCCGGTTAACCATTGATTGAGGTGAGCCAGGTCTTCTGCGATCAGGTCAAATGGTACAGCAAGGGACTCTGCCAGATGAAAATAGCCTTGTGAAATTTCGTTCTGGACGGCCTGGTGCTGGTTCAGCATGGCTGCTTCGGCCGCCTGCTCCAGCTTATTGGAGATTTGTGTCAGTGCAGAACAGACAATGATGGGTTGCAGACCCTTATCAATGTGCTGGCGAGTAATTTTAGCAATATTTTCCCAGGTCTGGAGAGAAGAAACACTGGTACCACCGAATTTTGTCACTATCTGCTGCATATCAATTGTCCGCACAAAAAAAGGACACATTAGCACGGAGTTGTTTCTCTTGACAAGTAGCCAGGATTATTATCGACAAAGCACAGCCTGCTGATGCACGCAATATATTCACATTGATTTTTTTATTGCTACGCAATGATTTTATTCAGTATTTTTTTAAAGAATTGTTTGAAAAATGATTTAATTCATTTATTATCGTTTTTGATTTGGGAGTCTTGTTTCAATAAATAATCTGTTTGATTCGCTTTGGTTATTTGTTGAAATGCATTCGTGCCGTATGGGCCATTTAATGTTTAAGGAGTAATGAGTGAAGAGTGTACAAAAACCAGTGGTAACAAGGATCAGTGCGGCGGTTATCGCTGTACTCGCTGCCAGTGCTGCGCAGGCAGGCAGTTTTTCTCTTTACACAGAGACCAGTGCCGTTGCTTTGGGTAACTACGCTGCCGGTATTGCCGCAGAAGCTTCTGATGCGTCAATTGGCTGGTACAACCCGGCTGGTCTGGCCCTGATTAACAGTCAGCAGGCTGTGATGAGCGGCGCCGGTGTATTCCCCAGCTCAAAACTCACAGGAACCAGCACGTTTACAACACCTGCCAACCCACCTCTGCCAGCTCCTCCTGCCTTTGTGCAGTCCTACACTGATCTGGATGGTGCACGCAGCGCCTTTGTTCCCGCATTCCATTACGCCAAACCAATTGGTGAGAACGCTACTGTTGGTCTGAGTGTGACGTCTCCATTTGGCTTGTCTACCGACTGGGACAGAAATGGCCCTGTGCGTTATGCTGCGACCTACAGTGAGTTGCTGACAACTAACATTTCGCCTCAGATTGGCGGTCGCCTGTCTGAGCATTTTGCTCTGGGTGCTGGTCTGGATATTCAGTATGCCCGTGTAAAATTTAACCGTATGCTCGGTCTGCCAACCATTATGCCTTTGATTGGCCTGGCACCTTCGGCTGTGGATTCCTATTCCTACAACATCGGTAATTCATGGGGCGTTGGTTTCCATGCTGGTGTGTTGACCATGTTCAATGACAATCACACACGTATCGGTTTGAACTATCAGTCCAAAATGAAACAGAAATTCCACGGCTGGAGCCAGCTGACTGGTAAGCTGTCAAATCCTGGTCTGGTTATTATTAACCCACTGTCTGTTAACGCCGCTGATCCTAATGCCAAAACATGGAGCAACAGCCTGAGCAGTAACAGCATCGAATTCCCAGATATCGTTACTCTGAGTGGTTACCACGATGTCAACGACAGCTTTGCGCTGCTGGGTTCTGTTGTTTACACAGGATGGAGCTGCCTCAAAACGATTCAGCTGAATAATGTTGCAGCTGCTTCTGCTGCTGGTCCTAATTTCCCTGCCAGCGTACAGTTCAACCCTGCGGTTTTGAATTCCTCTTCTACACAGGATTACAAAAACGTATGGCGTTTTGCTGTCGGCGGTAACTACAAGGTGAATGACAAGTTCATGCTGCGTGCCGGTGGCGGTTACGACCAGACTCCAACCAACGATGCTAACCGTGATATCCGTATCGCAGATAACGATCGCTGGGCTCTGTCAATTGGTGCGCATTATCAGGCGCGTCCTAACATTGGCATGGATCTGGGTTACACTCACCTGTTCTCTGCCGGTTCTGAACCTGTCAATAAAACAGAACTGCAAGGAACCAGCACCAGTACTTACAACATCAATGCTACGGCCAAGGGTACTGCTGATCTGATCGGTGCTCAGCTGGTATGGACGATGGATGAGCCTTTGGTGGTTTCCAATAAATAAGTCTGTATGGACTATCGAAAAGCCACGCAATTGCGTGGCTTTTTTTTGAGCGATTTTTTAATTTTACAGGTAATAAACAGGGTTAAGTTTTTCTTGCCCCCCTGGCCATCTATGATGTCCGCGGACAAAGATCGGTATGTAGGCTGTGTGGAAAATCAAGCAAGACTTAAGGTTAATTGTAAGCCCGCGCCTGTGCGGGGACGACATACATTGGGTATCACTTCTAAAACCGGCATACGTCAAAATTAAATGGAATTAGCCTGGGTGCCAACTCCATGTTGGGCCAAGGCCCA
>NZ_JBNVZR010000018.1:0-60191 GCF_052527415.1 Legionella navarrensis
CTCCTTTGCCCACCCTACCCCTGTATTTAATCAAGGCGCTCAGGATGACGTGGGGAGTTACAAAAAATGACTTGTGAAAATTAGATCTTACGAATACCATACAGCCGCTTTGGATGCGTTCACCGTATAGCTCTAGCGTTTTACTAATAAGAGTATTTAAGGAGTATTGCTCATGGATTACAGAGGTAAAAAAGTATCGAAATCTCCTGTAGGACAACCACACAAGCGTGAAAACTCAGAATACCTCGCCCATCATAACAGAGCTCTCGGTAAAGCCTGGCAACGCAGAAACGAAGAGAGTACATCGGATCTATCTACCCTGCTTCAAGGAATTTTTTGTCCAGTACCAGGCGGGCCCAGGGATCGAAGACGTCGAAACTGGATGTTATGCATCACTGTCGCGTTATTGTGCTCGGGGGCTGTGATAGCCGTTGTACGCGACATCCAGGATAGCACACCCAGTTCGTCAGAGCCTCCGGATGCGTCGGATGGCGGTCGAGCGTCTATTGATACATCCAGCGGAAGCAGTGTTATGACAGTTTCTTCTGATACAAGAAGAAATACGGCCTCCTTTCGCTTTTTTGAGCTCCCTTCGCGCCCGGCAATGCCTGCCGTTCCAATCTATCCACACACACAAGGCAGCATATTCGTAACAAATAACCAAGGCCAGGACTTTCATTTAATTGAGAGCCATTCATCGGAATATCCGGGATCGGCACATGATTTATCATCTGCACATGATTTATCCTATGATGATTTCTTTCGCCGTTGCATTTTTGAACAGTTGGGCATAAGGCTAAGTGACGGGAGCGGTGGATTTTATACTCACCATAAACTGCGCCATCAAATTGAATACGGAGATACGGGTTTCGCCAGACACCTTGTGGCGGCCATGATCAGGATAAGAGTGAGACACCCATATGCGTCGTCTGGTTTTTCTGATAAGAAAATCCAGGATGCCGTAAGGGCGCATGCAAATGCCATAGAAACCCTGTGCTATTTATACATACATTACTGGAGTGAAGGGTTGGAATTAACATTAGATGCCTCTGACATTTCGCAGATGAAGGACATCTTTGAATTGCTTGTTCACTCATCGCTGCCAGTGGGTAGTGAGGCTTTTTATATCAATAAAGACATGTATTCCCAGCTGATGTATATTTTCCTTGACGTATGCAGGGAAACATTAAAGGCTATTGAGGATGAACCCACCATGGCGAGGTACAAGAATGATATTTCCAAGGTGTTTATAAATCAGTTGGCCTCAACAGTTAAGGCATTTGAGGTTAACCTGAGGACACTTGAGCAACGCATGTTTGATTCCAGCTGCGGCGAAGAGTGCGATGAGGGTACGTCAATTGCCGTATCCACAAGCTGTTCTGAGCACGAATGTCTGAAATTTTTTTAGGTAACTTCAATCCATATTTCAGTTCTTGACGGATACCTGCCCCGACTACCAGCCCTCAGGTGGTGTATCTGAACCAAATCGGCAGTACACGGTTCAGGTACACCATAAATTTCCACAAACCCACTTGCGACTCCTCGGTACCGGATGGGTCGGTTTTCAATTCCGGATAGGCAATGCCAAAGCCGAATAATCCTGGCCCGATGATGCCTGTATGGGGGTTGTATTCTACCTGCTCGTAATCACCAATGATCAGCGAGTTGCGCCGCTGGAATCCTACGGCATAAATCACTTTGTCGCATTCCGGCAGATAACGGGCAATATGATGTTCGCTGGTGTTATAGCGGACCAGATTATCTGGCAGACGGCCATCAATGTTTTCGCGAGCCCAGGTGGCGGTCTGGCCTTTCAGGCCTGTGTTGTCAAACAGAATCCAGTCGCCCATGTCAATCGCGTAGCGGCAGGGTGAGCGGTAGAAGTTAATGACTTTTTGAACACCCAGTTCGACCAGATGCCGAACGATGATAATGGCGGAGTGAGAAGAACCAAACACCGCGTAGGTTCCCTTGCTGTTGACAGCCTCCGACAGACGCTCTTTATCAATGGCGGTTTCAAAAGGGATGACGTCAACACCCGGATAACTCAGGCTGGACGGCACGGAACCCGTTGCCAGGATGACGTTGCGCGCCTTGAAGTGTTGCGTATCAGACGACAGCGTCCAGACCCGATCAGCCAGATCCATGCGCCGGATGCTGCCTTCCATGCTGACCACTTGTTGACGAAGATGATCGGAAACCCATTGCAAGGGTTGCACTACTTCATGCAATATACAGGTCTCGTCGAGAGGCAGATGATTAATTGAAAACCGGGTCGGTGCTTCCTGATACGAAAATGAGTGGGCGTTGCGCAGAAAGTCGGTAAAACGGCCTACGGATGTGTTACTGGATACGTTTTTCCACAGGCTACCCAGATCGCCCACGTGGAAATGAGGATCAACCCATAATATGGTGTCTGGAGCAACGCCGTTATCCAGCAGTTTGCCCACAGCAGCAATACCGGCAGGGCCTGCGCCAACAACGGCCCATTGCATGTGTTTTTTAATTGACATGTCAGCTGTCCAGTTAGAAATGAAATGTCATCCATTATGATCGATAGACAGGAATTATGAAAGTTAAATCCCGATTTGTCTGCAGCCAGTGTGCTGCTGTTTTTTCCCAATGGTCTGGTCACTGCACACAATGCGGCGCCTGGAATTCCGTCAGTGAAGAACAGGCACCCTCCGCCGGGCGCAGTATGCGCATGGGGAATTACGCCAATCAGCGCTCAGCCGTGACCGCAGTTGAGGATGTCGTGCTGCACGATAACAACGATGTACGTATGGATTGCGGTATATCGGAATTGAACCGTGTGCTGGGCGGTGGCCTTGTGGATGGATCGGTGGTTCTGATCGGGGGTGATCCTGGCATTGGTAAATCGACTCTGTTACTGCAGACCCTCGCTAATTTATCCCTGCAGCAAAACGTGCTGTATGTCACGGGAGAGGAGTCTCTGCAGCAGGTGGCCATGCGCGCCAGGCGGTTGCAGCTCCCCTTAAGCGGCCTGCGTCTGCTGGCGGAAACCCAGGTGGAAACAATCCTCGCTCATGCTGAAAAAGAAAAACCGCGGGTGATCGTGATTGACTCTGTGCAGACCATCTTCACCGACAGCCTGAGCTCCGCTCCCGGCGGCGTGGGGCAGGTGCGCGAATCGGCCGCCCAGCTGGTTCGCTTTGCCAAAATGACGCAGACGGCTGTGTTTCTGGTTGGTCATGTGACCAAGGAGGGGGCTATCGCCGGCCCGCGTGTGCTGGAGCATATGGTGGACAGCGTGTTGTATTTTGAAGGTCAGAGCGACAGCCGATTTCGCGTGATTCGGGCAATAAAAAACCGTTTTGGCGCGGTCAACGAACTGGGTATTTTTGCCATGACGGATCGTGGCTTAAAGGAAGTCGCCAATCCTTCGGCTATTTTTCTGTCCCGTCAGCCCGATCCCACACCAGGCAGTGCTGTGATGGTTACCTGGGAAGGTTCTCGACCCATGCTGGTTGAGGTCCAGGCCCTGGTTGACGAATCGCATGGCCAGCAACCTCGACGTGTTACAGCCGGACTGGAGCATAATCGGCTGGCCATTTTGCTGGCGGTTTTGCATCGGCATGGCGGGATTGCTACCTTTGACCAGGACGTGTTTATTAACGTCGTGGGTGGCGTGAAAGTGACGGAAACCGGCAGCGATCTGGCCTTGCTGGCCTCCGTGGTGTCCAGTTTACGTAACAGGGTGTTTGATCCCGAAACCATTATATTCGGTGAAGTTGGGCTGGCGGGTGAAATCCGTCCTGTGCAAAGTGGGCAGGAACGCCTGCGTGAAGCGGCCAAGCATGGATTCAAACGTGCCATCGTTCCCTTCGCCAACGCACCAAAACAAGGCATGCCAGGCCTGGAACTGGAACCGGTAAAACATTTGCAGGACGTATTGCAGAAGTTATGACAGATTTTATCAACCAAGGGTAACACCATGATTATATCAAACATTAAAGCGCGGGAAATTCTGGATTCAAGAGGTAATCCAACAGTTGAGGCCGATGTTACTCTCAGCAGCGGTGATGTTGGGCGTGCCAGCGTGCCGTCAGGGGCATCAACCGGAAAACGTGAGGCCTGTGAGCTGCGGGATGGTGTGAGTAATCGTTATGCCGGTAAAGGGGTAAGCCGGGCAGTAGAGCATATTAATCGTGATATCAACCGCGCTCTGCAGGGGTTTGATGTCAGGGATCAGGAAGCCCTCGATCGCCGCCTCTGCCTGCTGGATGGCACGCCGAATAAATCCCGCCTGGGCGCTAATGCCCTGTTGGCAGTCTCTCTCGCTTCAGCACGAGCCTGTGCCCAGGCGTCAGGTCAGCCCCTGCATCTGGCTCTGAATCAGGGTGAGCCTCTGCTGATGCCGGTGCCCATGATGAACGTTCTGAACGGTGGCGCTCATGCCGATAATAACGTGGATATTCAGGAATTCATGCTGATGCCTGTTGGCGCAACCAATTTTGCCAGTGCTCTGCAAATGGGAACAGAAACCTTTCATGTGTTGAAATCGGTACTCAAACAACGTGGTTTAAGCACCTCCGTTGGTGACGAGGGCGGTTTTGCTCCCAATCTGAGCTCCAATCGTCAGGCACTGGACATGCTCACGCTGGCAGTTGAGCAGGCTGGTTTCAAGCCGGGACGTGATATGGTGTTTGCGCTCGACGTGGCTGCTTCAGAACTGTATCGCGACGGCCAATATCATCTGACTTCAGAAAACCGGGTGCTCGACAGCGATGGCATGATTGCTTATTACCGTGAGCTCATCGCCAGTTATCCCATCGTCAGCATTGAAGACGGCCTGGACGAGGGCGACTGGTCAGGCTGGCAGCGCTTGACAGCAGAATGCGGTAAGGAAATACAGCTGGTCGGCGATGATTTGTTCGTCACCAATCCGGGAATTCTGCAGGAAGGGATTGATTTGCATATGGCCAATGCCATCCTCATCAAGCTCAATCAAATTGGTACCCTGAGCGAAACCCGGCACGCGATTAATCTTGCCCGGCAACATGGTTATGCCTGTGTCATGTCGCATCGTTCCGGGGAAACGGAAGATACATTTATTGCCGACCTTGCGGTGGCCACGGGCTGCGGTCAGATCAAAACCGGTTCCCTGTGCCGCACGGATCGGGTAGCAAAATACAATCAGCTGCTGCGTATTCAGGAAATGTCCTCGCCCGCCTGGCCGGGCATGCGCGCTCTGGCGCCCATGGCTGCCGGGCTAAAAGAATATTCATGAGTGTCGTCCCCGCGCAGGCGGGGACCCAAGGCACAATGTAGACAACCCTCCATATTCCCTATATAAATACAATGGTTATTTCTTATTTAAGTTTATTTTGGAGTCTTTATGAAAAGGATTTTTACCGGTGCTTTGTTTTTTATGCTTACATGTCCTTTAGCGCATGCTGATAGACATGTACAAGGGAGTATTAATGTTTGTTATACAAATAAAAACCTCTCTAAAGATATGATTTATTCTTCTTATAAACAGTTGATAGAGATTGATAATATTTTAATGAAAATGCAAGATGATGCCGTAAAGTCAGCGAACGCATTAAATTCAACAAGTGAGCGATATGAGTTTGATGTAAATTATCAATCGAAACTGGAGGCATTAAAACAGCTTATAAAAGCAGATCAATACTTAAATCTTACTCCTTCACCTGATAACAATATAGAAATAACTACGAAGACAGCTACTGGTGAATGGGTATTCACGTCACTGAAGCATCTTGATATGGATAGCCTGGGACTAAAAGGGATAAATTTAAAGACCAGGGCTAATGCTGAACAGGCACTTCAATATATTGAGAGAGCAGTCACTATTGTTAAGCAGCAGCTTCCTGATTCACAAGATACATCAAACTGGCTTGTAAAACCTTCTGTTAATCAGAATGCTGATGAAAATGATATTATTGATTGTCTGTATCTTAATAATGAATCCGAAAAACAAAAACTTCTGTCATCTGTTGCTGAATTGAGATTTTTTATAATAGAACGGTTGATGAAATTGATAGAGCTTACAGATGAGGCGATGATGGAAGGCGCCGATCAGCTGCGGGTAGATTCTGAATTTCAGCAAACGCTTAATTATTTGTTTACTGATATAACGCATTTCAATATATTGAAGAAAAACAGTGTATTAACTAATAGCGAAATCAGCAATCATAACAATGACAAGACTTATAAATTTTCGAAACTGAGAATAAAACAATTTAAGTTAGAGAAAAGTCATATTTATGATATTAAAGAAGCTCACGTAGTATTAGCTAATATTCATAAAATGTCTGACTATATAAGAGACATCATACTTCAATAGTTAAGGCTGATTAGAGGTCCCTGACTGCGCGCTCTGGCGCCTGGGTATCTGGATTAAATCGAGGGGCCTGAGGGAGCGCTTTCTTCGTCCGGTTCAGGAGGATTCTCCACTACGCTGGAGGACGAAGGCGCTGCCTCAGCAAGGGCTTTGAGGGCGATGGCCATTTGCAGGGGTTGGGCAAACTGTCGCGACAACAGGCCAGATATCTGTACTTCAAAAAAGCGATCAATCTGGTTGACCAATAGAGAGACACCCTCTTCTGTTCGCAGATCCGACTCTCTGACAAATGCTGGAAGCGCCGACTGCAGTAGGGTGAGCAATGGCTCGGCTATGTAGAGCTTATCGTAGATAAAGCGATTCGTGTAGTTATTGGCCAGCATGGTGGGCTCTTTCACTACGGCATCGTATTGTCTGTCGTTAACGTCGAGACCTGAGGCCTGCAAGCGCTTCACGAAATGATCATTGGCCCGCTTGATGCTGGCAATGGCGACCGTGTTAGCCTGGCCGACAATGCCGTTTGTGTCCACACCGGGCCAATTTTCTTTTATAATCGCCTTCAACATTTTTGAGAACAGTTGCTTTCCCAATATCCTGTCCTGTTCGGAGTCGTATTCCTGGGTGATTTGACTGATTTGCTCACGTGATTGAAATTCAAGTTTGCCAATGTCACTGGTCAGTTCGCGTATTTTCTTTACGTTGTTCGTCACGCGTTTTTTCCGCTCTTTATCCTTCTGGATTACACCAGCCAGACGCTGCAGTGTTTCACCAATGCGCTTTTCGACAGCCAGTTTTTTCAATGAAACGGTGCTGCTGCCCAGAAACGCCAGTTTATTCATCAGAGTATCGCGCCGTTTTTTCCATTTTTTTTCTGTTTCATCCCGGTCGGGAAGGGCTCTCATGACCTCAAGAATAACGCCTTTGAACCAGTCAGACAGCGCCTTCTGCATGGCGGAATCATCCTTTGATGAGCTCATGCTGCGCCAGGTGGGATCGATGCTGTCGTCGAACAGGCTTTTAAGTTCATTAAGAAGCTGGCGTTTGAGCGGGTATAATTCAATATTTTTTTCTACTGCTGTGGTCAGCAAATGAAAGGATTTTAAGGTATGAACAGGGAAGTTGTTCTGGTCAACTCTGACCCGTTTCGCAATGGCGAGAAATTCACCTGTTTCGTGTATAAAGGTATCCCGGTATTCGTTTTGAGTTAAATTGGCTTTGTCCATGACGTGATCCAGACTCAGGTTTTTGGACTGTTGTGGTGTAAAAAACCTGGGCGACGTGCTGGATGAGCGAGAAGGGATCAGGGGCGATGCCCGCTGGGAGGTGTGCGTCGTACTGGTTGAACTGCCGTCCTGATTCGAGCTGGATTGAGAGATCTCGCTGGCTGATGATGCTCTGTCAGCCATTGCGCACTCAACAAGACGCAGCCAGATGCCATTACCCGGGGTTCTTAATTCATCCGTCTGTGTGATGATACTGATAATTAACTCAAAAATGGGCGACGGATGACGCGCCAGAAAGTCTGTCATGGCCTCTTCAACCGGATCGTAAAACTGGGCAATCTGGGCTAACCGGCTCAGGTTGCTCTTGATTTCGTCTTGTTCGACACGTGCTCCTTCCTCGCTTCCTGCAGCCCGGCCTGGCCGGTAAAGAAAATCAGGAGCATCTCTTACCTGCTTCAGGGCTTTTGATATGGCGGGGTTTGACGCGATAAGAGGATTTTCATCTATTTCCACGCAGAGTCGCGTCAACAGATCGGCATCCATCACATTCACTGCCTCAGCCAGTCTGTTTTCTATTTGCTGATTAGAGGGGAGGGCATGCTCGTAATTTCGAGTGACGATAAGCAATCTTCCCAGAAGCTCTTCCAGCTCGTGTAATCTGGCTGGAATAGACCGCTGCCCGTCGATGACCAGATGTACGCTATACCCACCCTGTTCGATGAACTGACGGGCGTCTTTTATCTCGATGTGATTTTGGTCAACGCCGACACCCGGCTTGTCCTTGAAGATCTGCCGGAATACCTCTTGGTGCTCTGGGGGAATGTCAGAGGTGACTGTGTTCGTGTCCAGGTTGAGCGTCCAGACCAGCGGTTTTCCATTATATTGAATTTCCTGTAAGGAAATATACATAGTGACGCCTGCGTTGTTTTGCATCGTATTGTCTCTATAGTATAAACCAATTGTTCTGTTAATGCATTTTCTGGTTATTTTATGATCCATTCTGGGCGGGGATCGATGTCTACAATCTTCGCTGACTGGCGTTTTCTACGCAGAAAGTGATACCTTTCAGATTCGCTGTGTTTTAAAGGCAGCAGCGGCTTCGGTAACTGGTTAGCTTCCAGAATACTCCGCAGTTCCAGCAGGGTGCTTTCACTGATTTCTGGGTTTCCGTCCGTGTTCAGTTCATGGATGTTGGAGAGGCGCAGTGCCGGAAACAGCGATTTGATTCTGGCATCGTCAAGGTTGTTGCCCGCCAGGCTGAGTGCGCGCAGGGTTTGGGGCAACCGGCTCAGAGCCTGAGCAAAAAGCGATGTATCCATCATATCAAAATAGTTAGATGCCAGAGAAATCCGGGTCACGCCGGGAGGCAAAGAGAGAAGATCGAAACCTGGCCTGTCTTTTTTCTTCATCCGGTATAAGTCATTATGACTTAAATCCAGCTCCCTTAGAGTCGGGGAAAAACCAGACAGAAGATCACTAAACTCTTGTTTGCTCAATTGATAAAGTCCATTTTGACTCAAACTCAGACTGCTTATGGTCTTAAGTTTTCCCAGATCCTTTATCACCCGGGAGTACATTTTTGCTTTGAAAAACAGATGGTTAGTGCTTAAATTCAGAGTGGTCACGTGCATTGGAATGGTTTTAAGAATTCTGCCCAGACCCTCACCCGCCTTATCGCCCAAAAAATTATTACTTAAGTCGAGTGACTGGTATTCTTCGCCAATCGAGGCAAGCGTATGAACCGTTTCCTGCCATAATTTAAGATGCAACTCTTGTTTCGACAAGTCGAGATGGGTGCTGGGGTCGGGCATGGGCGAGCTCCTTTCATCAGTGTTTCGTACAGGCTTCGGCCTGAATAGGTGTAAATTTTTACCAGATTATAGGTTTTTTTGGATAAAAAATCTACACTGATTTGATGTCACGGCCGTTGAGGGCCATTCTGAATCGGTAGCCCGTATTAGCGACAGCGTAATACGGGAATAACATGCCACCTGTCCCATATTCCCGCAGTCGCTAACAGCCTGATTAAATCGTTTCACCGCCAATCGGTCGATTGCAGGCGCACAGTTTATCGGTCTGCAACCCGTCAAGAATACGCAGAATTTCCTGTGGATTACGACCAACATTTAAGGCATTAACGCTGACGTGCTGAATGATGTTGTCGGGGTCAATAATGAAGGTAGCGCGCAGAGCCACACCGGCAGCAGCATCGCGCACGCCCAGGCCATCGGTTAACAGGCCGCGCGTGTCGGCAAAACTGTATTGGTTCAGGCCCGTCAAATCCTTGTGCTCACGCCGCCAGGCCAGTTTGACGAACTCATTATCGGTGCTGCCGCCTAGCACCACGGTATTCCGGTCAGCAAATTCTGCCTGCAGTCTGGCGAATTCCACAATTTCTGTGGGGCAGACGAAGGTAAAGTCCTTTGGGTAGAAAAACAGAACCTTCCATTGACCAGGAAAGCTGGCTTCTGTGATGGTTTCAAAGGCACTCACGCCATTTTCTTCGTGATGATTAAAGCCCGGTTTGACCGCAACAACGGAAAAGTCAGGAATATGCTGGCCGATGGTTAACATGATGTGTCTCCTCAATAACAATTAAGTCTCAACATAAGTATATTCAGCTGCTATAATTATTTAAAATGAATAAAACAAATGATTGTAATCGGTATAAGCGATGAATAGATTGCCCAGTCTTAAACAACTGCATCATCTGGTGACCCTGTATGAGCACCAGCATTTTGGCCGTGCTGCTGAGGCCTGCTTTATCAGCCAGTCAACCTTGAGTGTATCCATCACTAATCTGGAAGACGTGCTCGATACCCCTCTGCTGGAACGGGATCACAAAAGTTTTTTGTTTACTCCCATGGGAGAAGAGGTTGTGCGCCGTGCCCGTTTGATTTTGCAGGAATGCACTGAGCTGAGTGAATATGCCCGCAGCCAGGGAGAGCCTATGCACGGTACTCTGCGTCTGGGCTGCATTCCCACGATTGCTCCTTTTATTCTGCGCGATCTTCTGGCGGCCACACGCAAGGCTTATCCCAATCTTAATCTGCTGATTCGGGAAGACACCACCGACAATGCCTTGAAATGGCTGGCCGAAGGGCGCCTGGATCTGGTAATTCTGGCTCTGCCTTACGCTACGCCCGGCATGAGCACACGGGTTATCGCGCGTGATCGTTTTCGTCTGGTATTACCGGCAGGCTGGCTGAAAAAGGGGTTTGACAGGGATATATCCTGCTGGCCGGATCACAGCATCTTTCTGCTGGAAAAAGAGCACTGCTTAACCGGGCATGCCATGCAGGCCTGCCGGTTACAGGACGGAAAAAAAATCAACCCGTTTTTTGCCACCAGCCTGCATACGCTGACGGAACTGGTTGGCAGCGAGCTGGGGGTGACTTTTTTGCCGGAGCTGGCCATTGCCAAAGGTATACTGGATGGCCGCGATCTGGTCTCTCAGCCCGTGCCCGGTGGTAACGCCTGGCGGGAAATCGGGGTGGTCTGGCGGCCTGCGTCTGTGAAGCAGCAGGCCTGTCAGCTGGTCAGTGATCTGCTTGAGCAGGTTCTTAATGGAATTTTGAGTCAGGTGATACATTCAGACCCACCGATGGCGGTTTGATTGTCATTGAGGTCGGGTGATAGAAAAATCCTGCACTGGAAGAGCTTGTGCCTGTGCTGCCTGCGGGCCATGAACAATCCTCCAGGCACGATGCTGGCATACTGCCCATGTAAGGCGACTCTTTTTTCGGTTCGTGTGAGGCATGTGGACGATGGGAGGGCGGTTCCTTATCAGCATAAGCGATAGGGTCGGGTATGGACGATGATGCCGCACGACTCGTATCAGGCTGGCTTTCTTCGAGTTCAGGTGATCCATGTGGCTGACATCCTGTCTGTTCGATATAAATATCATACGTTTGCTCTGTGAGTTTGACGACTCGGGCATCGTATCGGTATATGGCCTGAATCAGCTTGAAAAATGCGGAAACATAGGTCGCATGGTTGCTCATATTCAGATCATCCGTTGCTCGTGGTTTCAAAAAGGCAGGTACGCTCGTTTTATGGTTGCCACGCAAAATAACCGGGAAAATGCCATGGGCTTCTTGAGTCTCTATCGCATCGCGATATTCAATGCGTGCGAGCTCCTTGGACAAGGGGTTGCCTGGATCTAACAAGGGAACGTCAGGGGTACAGATCACCAGGATAAATTGCGCCCTGTCTCGACCATCGATATTGTCCAGGAATACTGAAATGCTACCGGCCCCATGATCGATGATATCCAGCTTGACGGTAAAACCAGCCTCCTTTAAATGCTGCGCCAGCCTCAACACCCGGCGGCGATTAATATCGCCAATTTGCTGATGGGAATGCCAGATAAAAATGCTTATGTCTTTAGGCGAAGGTTCTAACGCATCCAGATTCTCTTTTAATATCTCCAGATTATTTTTGAAAGAATTACACCGTGTTTCGTATTGCTTGCGGAGATTGGGATCCAGCTCGGAAATGAGCATCAACTCATCCAGCTGCCCGATAATTAAACTTAGCTGTAACGGTTGCATAGTAGACTTTACACGCTCCGCCTCATTACGAAAAAATTTATCATATTCAGCTATTTGCTTTAAAAAAAGGCTGGCTCCTTTTATTAAAGACTCAGTTAATACCCAGTCTGAATATGTTCTCTTCAGAACACATAAATGTCGTTCTAATGAGCCGAGCTTTACTCTCATTTCAGTCAAAAAATTCTGCCATGTTTTCTTGTAATCAGGATCAATGTCGGATAGTAATCCATGATCCTGAAAGGCGAAATCTGCTTTGTCGAACCATTCATTGAACAATTCAAACTGCTCTGTATATTTTTTACATATTCCAGGCATTTTTTCTCCTTGTTTTGGAAGCGCGGTTATTCAAAAAGGACTAAAATAAACCAATCTTAGCGAAGCGGACTATAACAACATTCACAGGTGAATAACCCCGTAAAAAATACGGGATATGCAGATAATATGCGTCGGTGGCCGGGGCGGGCCTGCCAATTGGTACAGCCCCAGGTATTGCTTTTGTTATCACGGCTCGTTGTCATCAGAGCGATGAACCACATCTTCTGATTTGCTCTTTAATACGAAACATGCCATTTTTATAAATTAACTCTTGATTGACACGGATCGCTATGTGGCTTGTCTGGGTGGCGTTGTCCCGGCCCTATACCTTTATTGTTATGGCCCTTATACTGCTTATCATTGGTCCTCTGGCCATCCTGCGCACACCCACGGATATATTTCCAGCGATTGATATTCCTGTTGTAAGCGTGGTGTGGGGATACAATGGTTTGCCACCTGATGACATGGCCAAACGTATTACCACCGTATTTGAACGGGTAGTGCCAACGACTGTTAACGATATTGCTCACAGTGAGTCGGATTCGCTGCTCGGAACCAGCGTCGTTAAGCTGTTCTTTCACCCCGGTGTTAACATCGACGTAGCCCTGAGCCAGGTAATCGGCGTGGCGCAGACCATACTGAAACAATTACCACCCGGTGCGACCCCACCCCTGGTGTTGAGTTATAACGCTTCAACGGTCCCTGTGATGCAGCTCCTGCTGTCCAGCGCTATCTTGCCCGAGCAGGAGCTCAATGATCTGGGTAACAACGTCATTCGAACCCAGCTGGCGACTGTTCAGGGTGCCGCCTTACCCTATCCCTACGGCGGAAAAATACGCCAGATTCAAGTTGATCTCGATCCTCAGGCCATGCAGACCTATGGCGTGTCGGCACTGGATGTGAACACCGCTCTGGTCACGCAAAATCTGACTTTACCTGCCGGCACCCAAAAAATTGGCCCATATGAGTACCTGGTTATACTGAATTCCAGTCCGTCCAGTATGGAAGAATTAAATAACCTGCCGATTAAGGCCTTTGCCGGCGGTGTTGTCTATATGCGCGATGTTGCTCATGTCCGCGATGGTTTTGCACCGCAAACCAGCATTGTTCGAGTGAATGGACAGCGTGCGGTGATGATGTCGGTTCAAAAATCTGGTAATGCGTCTACTCTGGATATCATCAATCAGATCAAAAACCTGTTGCCTTCGATAAAAAAACTGTTGCCGGAAACATTGAATCTGAGCGTGACCGGTGATCAATCCCTGTTTGTGGTGGCGGCTATCGATGGCGTGATCAAAGAGGGCATCATCGCCGCTGCTTTGACTGGATTACTGATCCTTGTCGTGCTGGGCAGCTGGCGGAGCACGTTTATTATTACCTTATCCATTCCTCTGTCGATACTGGCTTCCATGACCATGCTGTCGATGCTGGGTGAAACCATTAATATCATGACCCTGGGAGGGCTGGCACTGGCGGTAGGTATCCTGGTTGACGATGCCACCGTGGCTATTGAAAACATCAACTGGCATCTGGAGCAGGGCAAGGAGGTTGAACAGGCGATTATCGATGGCGCGCAGCAAATTGCCATTCCGGCTCTGGTGTCTACTTTGTGTATCTGCATTGTGTTTGTGCCCATGTTTTTTTTGGGAGGGGTGGCTCAGTATCTGTTTTCACCAATGGCCGAGGCGGTGATCTTTGCCATGCTGGCCTCCTGGCTTTTGTCGCGCACCCTGGTTCCAACGCTGGCAAAATATTTGCTGCACAAACCAGATGAGGGGCAGCGCCGTCTGGAATCAGGCAATCGATTTACCCGTTTTCATCGTAAGGTCGAGCTGAGATACGAGCAGCTGCGTCAGCATTACCACCGCAGACTGGCCTGGGTTTTAAAGCACAGGATGCTGTTTATGCTCAGCTTTCTTGGTCTTATCATTGCCTCATTGCTGGTTTTGACGCCCTGGCTGGGGACGGACTTTTTCCCGGCGGTTGATGGTGGTCAGATCAAGCTGCATATCCGGGCGCCAACAGGAACCCGGGTAGAAGAAACAGCGCGCCTGGCCGACAAAATAGATGATGTTATTCGCGAGGTCATTCCAGAAGAGGATTTGGAGGGTATCGTCGATAACATCGGTCTGCCTGTCAGCGGAATCAATCTGTCCTACAGCAATTCAGCTGCAATTGGCTCAGGGGACGCTGATATTTTGATTTCACTGAAAAAAGGCCATAAGCCGGTAGAGGATTATGTAAGCGAGCTGCGTCGTATTTTAAAAGACAGATTCCCGGGGGTTGTGGTTGCGTTTTTACCTGCGGATATTGTAAACCAAATCCTTAATTTCGGTTTGCCTGCACCCGTTAATGTTCAGGTGATTGGAATGAACGTTGATGCCAATCGTGTATTTGCAGCCCAGCTGCTTGAGAAAATTGAGCGTATTCCGGGCATTGTGGACGCTCGTATCCGCCAGGTGTTTAACTATCCAACCCTGAAGGTAGACGTTGATCGTACGCGTGCCAGAGAACTGGGTTTGAGCCAGTATGATGTGGCCAGCAGCCTGTTGATTAGTCTGTCGGGCAGCTTTCAAACCATGCCCACCTTTTGGTTGAGCCCCTTGAGTGGCTCTTCTTACCCTATTGTTACCCAGATTCCACAATATGAGATAAGTTCCCTGCAGGCCCTGCGTAACATTCCTGTTGCCAATGCCGCAACAAAGGCGAAACCTCAGATTCTTGGCGCGCTGGCGAGTATTAAGCGCAGCATGTCGCCAGCTGTGATCTCTCATTACAATGTGCAGCCGGTCATTGATATTTTTGCCTCCATTCAGGGCAGGGACCTTGGGGCAATAGCCGTTGATGTGAACGCTGTTATTGCCGATGCGGCGAACACCATTCCCAAAGGGTCGTCTGTAGCGGTGCGAGGTCAGATACAGACAAAAACGCAGGCCTTTAATGGTTTGTATGCCGGCCTGTTTTTTTCCGTGTTGCTGGTTTATTTATTGATGGTTATTAATTTTCAATCCTGGGCGGATCCGTTCATCATCATCACGGCCTTACCTGCTGCTCTGGCGGGAATTGTGTGGATTCTGTTTCTTACGCATACCAGCCTGAGCGTGCCGGCCTTGACCGGTGCTATTATGTGTATGGGGGTGGCAACGGCCAACGGCATTCTGGTGATAAGTTTTGCAAGGCAGCGATTGCATGAAGGTTTAAGTCCTGTGATGGCGGCTCTGGAGGCCGGCACCACGCGTCTGAGACCCGTTTTAATGACCGCGCTGGCAATGATTATTGGTATGATGCCCATGGCACTGGGTCTCGGCGAGGGAGGGGAGCAAAATGCACCTCTTGGTCGTGCTGTGATTGGCGGCTTGATATTTGCCACTTTTGCAACGCTGTTTCTGGTGCCGGCGGTCTTTTGTCTGATTCATGGCAGAAGGCAACGAATAAAACAGCAGAAAGGAGATGCCCTTGGCGAGGAACACTAAACCAGGCAAACGGTCCGTTCTCATTGGAGCAGGTCTTATCGCCCTGGTAATCTTTCTTGTTTTGCTGCGCGTTCGTTCGGATTCGGTTCTGGCGAAAGAAACGGATTACCAGGCCATTTCGGTCGTGCAGACCATGATAGTGAAGCCTGGTACGGGATCGGAAGAGCTGGTCTTACCAGGTAACGTGCAGGCCTGGCATGAAGCGACGATTTATGCCCGTACCAGTGGCTACATCAAAAAGTGGTACGTTGATATTGGCAGTCACGTGAAAAAAGGCGAATTGCTGGCAGAAATTGAGTCGCCAGAAATCGATGCCCAGCTGCGACAGGCAGACGCCGATTTACGCACCGCCATTGCAAACGAAGCTCTGGCCAAATCAACAGCTGAGCGCTGGCTGTCTTTAGTCAAATCCGATTTTGTGTCGAAGCAGGAAGCAGAGGAGAAAGTCAGTGCAGCCAAGGCCTTGACGGCTACGGTCAATTCCGCACGCGCTAACAAGGAGCGTTTGATGCAACTGGTCAGTTTTGAACGGGTGGTGGCACCTTTCGATGGCATCATCAGTTCTCGAACAACGGATACCGGAGCTCTGATTGACGCCGACAGCACGGCAGTACCCTTGTTTCGTATTGTTCAATCAAGTCCCTTGCGTGTCTACGTTCAGGTACCCCAGAGCTACGCCGCCGCCCTGCGGCACAATATGACGGCTACGTTGCATTTTCCAGAATATCCCGACAGGCACTACACGGCTACCCTCCTCAAAACTGCCTCTGCCATCGATCCCGGCACGCGCACTCTGCAGGCTCAGTTTTCTACCGATAACGAGAAAGGTGAGTTGTTGCCTGGCAGTTACACGGAAGTACATATCAAACTGCCCATATCAACTCAGTTGCTGCGTATCCCGGTCAATGCCTTGTTGTTCCAGTCAGCCGGCCTGCAGGTTGCTACGATAGATAAAAACAATCGCGTCAGGCTAAAGCTGATTACGGTCAGCCGTGATTTTGGCAATGAGCTTGAAGTCAGCAGTGGTCTGGAAGCAGGCGAGCGAATCGTTCTCAATCCATCCGACTCCATTTTTGATGGTGAACAGGTGCGCCTGGCGCGTTAATAAGACTTGTACCGACGCGCGCGATTTTTGAAATAATTGCGTACACCCTCATTGCAACCTACAATGATAGAATTCTGGTTTAATGAGATGTGTATGCGATCAATCATTTTGATTTTGCTCTTGGCCCTGTTGGGTTTGCAATACAAACTGTGGCTTGGTGATGGCAGCATTCTGCAATGGCGAAATCTACAACAGAAAATTGCAGAGCAGAGCAGGGTCAACGATAAAAAAATGGCCCGAAATCAGGCCATGGAAGCCGATATTATTGAGCTGCAAAGCGGTGATCAGGCCCTGGAAGAACAGGCGCGCTTTGAACTGGGCATGGTTAAAAGCGAAGAAACCTATTATCAGTTTGTCGAGTGATTTTTTTCAGACGGCAATCAACTCAATGCCCGCCACTTCGGGTTTGCGATCCCATAAGGCCAGTACATAGCCACCGCCGCCTGAGCCCGTTGGCTTAACGGCCAGGGCGCCATGCGCGGTCAGAATGTTCATATGCTGTGACAGGGTATCACTCACCAGCCCCCACTCTCGGAAGCAGGCCGCACTGTCTTGAATGGCTTCGGCCAGCTGCAGCAGGGACTCAGGATTGCTGTTGGCCAGGGCGATGCGTGCCTTGCTGACCGCTGCCTGCATTTGATCATCCAGGGCGGTCGCTTTGTTCCAGTCAGACAGCCACAGGTCATTAACCTGCTGAATGCAATGAGAGGTTATACCAACCTGACCACAGGATGATAAAAACCACTGCGGTTTCCAGGTCTGAGCCAGCTGCTTTTCCTTTCCCTGCTGAAAATACACACCTTGCCCGGCGGATACGCCGGCTATATCAAGCCCACTGCTCTGGCCATGAAACAAGTGTTCCAGGCTTTTGGCAAACGAGGCTACCGTATCATTAATGAGCAGGTTCTGAGCAGCAAACCAGCGTGCCATGGCGACACAGAGAGCCGCAGAAGCACCCATGCCAACGCCAACGGGAATATTGCATTCCAGCTGAAAATGCCCACTCAAACGGTTGAGCGACTGGCCCAGCAGTTTTTGCCCCTGCTCCAGAACGCTCCAGAACAACAGATGCATGTCATCGCCACTGCTGCCGCTGAAATTGGCGCTCAGTTCGCTGCTGGCTGGCTGATAGGTGAGTTTAAGTGTTTTTTCCCGAATTGGAAAAACCAGGGCGGCATGCCCGCGTAATACCGCATGTTCGCCGGCCAGAATCCACTTACCATGAGTCGTTGTCTGAAAACTACAGAACATCGTAATTACCAATCAGATTGTTTAATTTAAACGCTTTAGCCATCTCGGCCTGATCCGGGCGATACAGCAAATGAATGTTTGGGCCGGCATCCATCGTGACAAGAGGGCCGTCACCTTCGCGCTCCCAGTGTTTTTGTATGAGAGTTAACACGGTCCTCGACTCAGGCGTCATGTATTCAAAGGGTTGATCGCAGGTCGAAAATAATTGATGCATGTCATGAAATTCCCGCCAGCAGATTTCATAACAGCTTTTCCAGTCCATGGCCCGCATGGCAATCAACAGCACTTTAAGATTATCTTTGGCGCGGACGCTGCGCGTATCATAAAAGCTGCTGCTTTTGATGCGTTGATGGGCTTCGCTGGATGATACGGACTTTTCAGCGTGATTGATAATAATCACCTGATGAATCAGGTTTGTGTACGGTAAGTCGATGGCATAGACCTCATCGTCTTCCCAGTATGCCCAGGGAGAATAAAACGAGCGGCAGGATGATCCAGAGCCCAGACGACTTAACTGCGCCTGGTCTTGAACCGACAGCTCCTCTACGCCACGCAGCTCACACAAGGCACGCACGGCACACTTGGTCAAGGCCGCGAAGCTGGACGCTGAACTGGCAAGGCCGCTGCCGTGAGGAAAATTATTGGATGAGCGGACAAGAAACGCACCTTTATATTGAAAATGCTGTTTCAGCATGGCCAGGTGCTGTAGAAAACGCTTTTGCGACGCCAGCGAGAGTTGAAACGGTGCCGCGCCGGGTGCGGGCAGGGGTTCCCAAATGTCTTTGTGGCCGGGATACTCTTCCATCGTTACGCTGGTAAGCAGATTGTTCAGGGTATAAGACAGAGAGGGGTTGTCCGGCAGATTGGATGCGGTGTCTTTTTTACCCATGTATTTAATCAGCGCAATATTGGCAGGTGCCTGAGCAAACCATGACATCGGGGGTTCTCCTGTGAGTTAGTGTTATTACCGTCCCGGCTCGTCGTTCCAGAGAACTTTATGAAGCTGCAGTTGAAAGCGCACAGCCAGCCTGTCATGGACTATCCAGTCTGCCAGTTCAGTTGGGTTTAACTGTCCCCAGCTCGGTGAAAACAAGACCTGAACCTTATCGTTTAAATGGTACTCTGCCATGATTTGGCAGGCCCAGTCATAATCGGCACGGCTGCATAAAACAAATTTGATTTGATCGCTTTTTTTGAGATGCGGAATATTACTGAATAAATTCCTGTCACACTCCTTCGAATCCGGCGTCTTTAAATCCATAACAATCATCACACGCGGGTCTACGTCTGCAATATCACGTGCTCCGCTGGTTTCTATTGACACCTGATAGCCAGCATCGCAGAGTCGTCTCAATAAATCCACACATCCCGGTTGAGCCAGAGGCTCGCCGCCGGTAACGCAGACATAAGGGCATTCGTAGGCCTTAACCTGGGACAGTATGTCATCCAGATCCAGCAGTTTTCCGCCATGAAATGCGTAGGCGGTATCGCAGTACTGGCAGCGTAAGGGGCATCCCGTCAGGCGAACAAAAACCGTTGGCAGGCCAACGGTGGTCGATTCACCCTGCAGGGAGTGAAATATTTCGGTGAGACGTAACTGATTACTTCGTGTCATGAGGCGTTAAGCGTTCTTAGTTTGGTGGATGCCAGTTGTGCTGTGGGTGTATCCGGGAAATTTTTGATCACTTGCTGCAGGCGTTGTCTGGCCTCACTTTCCTGCCCGGAAGCGGCCAGAGCATAACCTATTTTAAGCGAGCAGGCTGCTGCCTTGCTGGAAGATGAAAAATTTTTCAGTACAATTTCAAAATGTTTAATGGCCTGTGGGTAATCCTTTTTCACCATATACAGTTCACCCAGCCAGTATTGCGCATTGGCGGTGTAACCACCCTTGGGATATTGGTCGGTGAAATCCTGCATGGCAACCAGCGCCTCATCAAAGCGCCTGGTCTTGACCAGATCATAGGCAGCCAGGTAACGGATTTGCTCGTCTACCGGGTTTGTGCGTCCTGCCGGTCTGGTGGCTGTCTTGCTGATGACAACAGGCTGTGTTTTCGTAGGGGATTGGGATTGAGTCGCTGACGTTGCGGCACTCTGACCAATTGATAAATCGACCGGTGCGGATTCAACATGTGCCTGAGCCTGCGTTGATGAGCCGCTGCTGCGCAGCCTTGCATCAAAATCCTTATAAAAAGCAAGCTGCTGCTGTTTCATCAGCTGTAATTCGTGTGTCTGTACGTCGAGCTGGCCGCGCAACTCCTGAACTTCCTGCTGCAGGCCTTTAATCTTGTTTAACAGTTCTACGTTGCTGTTGTCGGACGGATCATCGTATTTCCGAACGCTGTCCCGGTCTTGAGCAAGCGCGATTTCTTCGCCGTTATCGCTGTCTTCGAATGGTGTCTCTCTGGCAACAGGCCGCTCATTGGCCGCCTGTTGCTCATCCAGAATGGCAAAGTTTTCGCTGTCGTCCACCACAGGCGCCTGGGCAATGCCCTGAAGCGGTAGAAGACAGCTGAAACACAGAGCCAGTATTCGATTAAGCGAAGCCATTATCGAGTAGACTCATAGGTTAATTCTACGCGACGGTTTTGCAGATGATCAGCTTCGCTGTGACCGAAGTTGGCAGGGCGTTCCTTACCATAGCTTACGGTGCGGATCTGATCGCGGCTGACGCCTTCACGACGCATTAAGTCAGCAACGGTGTTGGCACGACGTTCACCAAGCGCCACGTTGTACTCACGGCTGCCGCGCTCGTCAGTATGACCTGCCAGCAGAACACGTGCACCAGGGTGCGATTTCAGGTAGTCGGCCTGAGCAACGAGTGAGTCCATGTATTTAGGCGCAAAGCTGCTGTCGTCGTAAGAGAACAGGTAGCGTTGATTATGTGGTGCCTGAGTGGTGTACGACTCACCTGGCTCCTGTCCGGCAAAACGGGTAAACTGGCCCAGGCCGTGTGCAGACACGTCGCCGTCATCAAATCCGGTACCGCCAGCACCACCGTGATGCTTTGAGCAGGACGCGAGTAGGACAACGCTTGCAATAACAAGCCCCATTTTAAGACATGATTTAATGTTCACCGAGTTTCTCCTTGTTATTCTGAGCCCAGACAGTCTTGGTTAAGACCCAATGGCGGCTCATTGTACAATTGTTTTTGCGATTTCGCCATAGTCTGTTGCCTTAAACAAGAACAAGCGTTTTAATTTAAAATGAGATACAATCTGTGGCAAATATGATCACCAACAGAAATAAGGTTTGTATGACCACGAATTACGAAGCAGCATGTGCACCATTTGAAACGATTCTGGATTTTTTACGTTATGGCATCAGTGAGGCCAGCCGTCATGACCTTTATTACGGACACGGCACGGACAATGTCCTCGATGACATGACCGCTCTCGTCCTGGGCAGCCTGCATTTGCCCTACGACAGCGATTACCGCCTGCTGTCTGCAAGACTCAGTGCCGAAGAAAAAGTGATGCTGGCACAGCTTCTGGAACGGCGTATTCATGACAGGGTTCCGGTTCCTTATCTGACCGGGACCGCTTTGTTTTGTGGTCTGGATTTTTACGTTGACGAGCGTGTGCTGATACCTCGTTCTCCTGTTGCCGAGCTGATTAATCAGCAATTTTCTCCCTGGATCGATCCAGACAGGGTTGAGCGGGTGCTGGATCTGTGCACCGGAAGCGGCTGTATTGCCATCGCCTGCAGTTACGCGTTTCCTGACGCGCAGATAGACGCCGTTGATCTGTCGCCGGATGCTCTGGATGTTGCCGACATCAACAGGGCGCGTCATGGCCTTGATGATGACGATATCCGCCTGATTGAGTCCGATTGTTTTGATAAGGTTCCTGATGTGCGTTACCAGATTATTGTGTCCAATCCGCCGTATGTTGGTGATGAAGAAATGGACAGCCTGCCCGATGAGTACCGGCACGAACCCGATATGGCGCTGCGAACCGGTCATAATGGACTGGCCATAGTTGAAAAAATTCTGGCAGTAGCGCATAACTATTTAAGCGATGACGGTATTTTAGTGGTCGAGGTAGGCAACAGCGAAGAAGCGCTGGTAGAAGCATACCCGGATCTGCCTTTTACATGGCTGGATTTTGAACAGGGTGGTCACGGTGTCTTTCTGTTGACCTGTGCACAGTTGAAAGCCCACGCAGGGCAGATAGATTAAGGTTATCTCATGAGCGGCAATACCTTTGGAACATTATTCACAGTAAGCAGTTTTGGTGAAAGCCACGGCAAGGCACTGGGCTGTATTGTGGATGGTTGTCCTCCAGGTCTGCCGCTGACGGAGGCGCTGATTCAGCCCTTTCTTGACAAACGTAAACCAGGTCAATCCAAATACACCACGCAACGGCGCGAAAGTGATCAGGTTGAGATTTTATCCGGTGTGTTTGAGGGCTTGACTACCGGAACGCCCATTGCCCTGCTGATTCCTAATGATGATCAGCGCTCCAGCGATTACACCGAAATTAAGGATCTGTTTCGGCCCGGGCATGCGGATTATACCTATCATCACAAATACGGACACAGAGATTACCGTGGCGGCGGCCGCTCATCGGCCAGAGAAACGGTTGCCCGAGTGGCCGCAGGCGCCATTGCCCGACTGTATCTTAAGCAGACACTTGGTCTGACCATCACCGGCTATCTGAAGCAGATGGGGACGCTGGTGCTGTCCGTGGATGATGAATCGGAAATCGACAAAAACCCGTTTTTTTGTCCCAACAGTCACCAGGTTCAGGATCTGGCCGATTACATTGATGCCCTGCGGCGTCAGGGTGATTCGGTTGGTGCACGCGTGAATGTTCGTGCTGAGGGTGTTCCTGTTGGGCTCGGCGAACCGGTATTCGACAAGCTCGATGCTGCACTTGCGGCTGCCATGATGTCGATTAATGCCGTCAAGGGTGTGGAAATCGGTGCCGGTTTTGAGGCCGTTACGCAACTGGGCAGCGAGCATCGAGACGAAATAAGGGCACAGGGCTTTTGCAGCAATCGTGCCGGCGGTATTCTCGGTGGCATTTCCAGTGGACAGGATATTGAAGTCAGCATGGCCTTAAAGCCAACCTCCAGCATCATTAAGCCGGGTAAAACCATCAATGTTCACGGTGAAGAAACTACAGTGGTGACCAAAGGACGCCACGACCCCTGCGTCGGTATTCGCGCCGTACCCATTGCCGAAGCGATGATGGCACTGGTCCTGATGGATCACTATTTACGACACAAAGCACAGAATCTACAGACGAGGTAAATATGAGCAGACGATTAAACATAGCAGTAGTTGGAGCAACAGGTGCGGTGGGTGAAGCCATGCTGACCGTGTTGCAGGAGCGAAATTTTCCGGTGGACAAAATCTATCCTCTGGCCAGCGAGCGTTCTGTTGATAAAACGGTGATGTTTAACGATCGCCCGTTGCATGTCATGGATTTGGCCACGTTCGACTTCTCTAAGGCGGATATCGCTTTGTTTTCCGCTGGTGGCTCTGTTTCCAAAGAATACGCGCCCCGAGCAGCCGCAGCCGGCTGCGTGGTTGTCGATAACAGCTCCTGCTTCCGCTACGACGACGACATTCCGCTGGTGGTGCCTGAGGTTAACGCGCATCGCATTGCCGACTACAAAAAGCGGGGTATTATCGCCAATCCCAACTGTTCGACGATTCAGATGGTGGTCGCTCTGAAACCATTGCATGACGCCGTGGGCATACAGCGTATCAACGTAGCCACCTATCAGGCCGTCTCGGGTACCGGTAAAAAAGCCATCACGGAACTGGTTACCCAGGTTGGCGAGCTGCTCAATGGCCGGCCAGCCAAAGCATCTGTGTACCCGCAGCAGATTGCCTTCAATGTTCTGCCGCATATTGATGAATTCCTTGAAAACGGTTACACCCGTGAAGAAATGAAAATGGTCTGGGAAACCAGAAAAATCATGGAAGACGAGAGTATCGTGGTGAACCCAACCACGGTGCGCGTACCGGTGCTGTATGGTCACTCGGAAGCGATTCACCTCGAATTGAAAGCGCATTTGAGTGCTGCCGAGGCACGCAGACTGCTGAAGGCCGCGCCGGGCGTAGTTGTGGTTGATGATCGATCAAAACTGCAGTATCCAACGCCCATGACCCATGCGGTGGGCCGTGATGAGGTATTTGTCGGACGTATCCGCGAAGACATTTCTCATCCCTGCGGATTGAATCTCTGGGTGGTCGCGGATAACATCCGCAAGGGCGCTGCCACCAACGCCGTACAAATCGCTGAAATTCTGCAGAGCGAATATTTATAATATATACTGGGTATTATGAGTACATTAGACGATGATCCGGATGACGACATGACTGATCGCTTACCCAAACAGAGACAAAGCGAGTCATTCCTTGTTGAAGGCACTCGCAGCATGGAGCGCCAGCGTCGCGCCATGGAACAGGACGGTCATCGTAAATTTGCCCGCGTAAATGCCAAAGAACGCAGCGATGAGCCGGCTGTTGCTCCAGAAGGGGAGCTGCAAAACAACATCATGCAGCATCCCTGGCTGGATTCGCCTCGTTTTGACGGTATTGATCCGGGTCTGAATCCCGAACCGCCTTTGAACAGCGAAGCACGTCGTGAATACGATAACGAACGACGCGAGCAGGAAATGGAAAAGCAGTTGCGTCTGGGTAATATGCCTAAAATGTCAACGGCTCCCAAACCGAGACCACAATGACCATTGCTCAGGACATCATCAGTTGCCGCATGCCTGATTTCGAGCATTATCTGCGCGAGGGCGAATCGCTGGATGACGTCGATGAGTATGGCTTCACACCCCTGATCGAGTGCGCCATTACCCGGCAGCCTGACATTGCCGCGCAGCTTATCACGCGCGGTGTGGATGTTAATAAAGTGGACGTAGCCGGGCGTACCGCACTGCATTGGGCCGTAGATAACAACGATCTGGAATTGACGCGTCTGCTACTCACCCATGGCGCCAATCCCAATGCCTATACCAAAGCGGGTTTATCGGTTCTGGTTTACCCTATTCTGCGCGGGCAGGACTCCATCAAGCATCTGCTGTATCAATATGGTGCCCGGCTGGATTTTGCTCTTGATTTTATTCTCGGAAAACTGCTGGGGCATCGCTACGAACTGCAGGGGGATGTGGATATTGTCAATGCAGAGGGTGAGTTTGTTGAACTGGATTACGAGGGCTTCATTCTTGAATTTACCGAGGCTGTGATAAATGATTCTCTGAGGCGTTTTACCAGCAGCTATTCCACCCGAGGCCTGCGCGACCATTTTCCGGCTCTGCATCGTATTATGGATGCCTTTTCCATCGCGGCTACTCTGCTGCAGCTGCAAAGCCATGCTCATTTAAGCGAACAGCATATTAATCAGCTGTCCCGCAGCCTTCAGGCTCCCATGCTGATTCTGCCTGCCGCCAGCCGCGGTCATGCCATGTGTTTTGTGCGCTACCATCAGTGGTGGGCGAAAATTGATCGTGGTGAAAACTCGCTGAAAGAAGGCAGCGTTAATATTTATCGCATCACCCGGCCCGACGCGATTAATGTCGCCTTTTTACGTGAGTTTTTGTTTAAAAAGCAAAGCAGACGCTTTTTCCATCATATTATCAATCAGCAACTGGGGCTGCTGCCCGTGGCGCAGATGCCTGTCAGTTCACAAATCAGCGGTAATTGTTCATGGGCAAATGTGCAGGCAGTGGTTCCTGTTGCCTATGCCCTGCAGACCATGTCGCAGACAGAAGCCTTCAATGGCAACGAAGCCATGAGGCTGTATGATGCCTGGGTGGAATGGGATAAGGATCGCGCCCTGGATGAATGCCTGCAACGCTTTTATCTGGCCAACCCCTTACGTAAGGCCAGCATCGCGGCCATGCTGGGAGCCGTACTTTTTCAAGCCTGTGATGCCAATAATGCGCATCATCTGGCCAGGGCTGAAAAAATTCTGACGGTACTGACCCTGCCTGATTATTATTATGTATTGGAAAGCTATCTGGTCACCTACTGCATTAAACGCCTGACGCGTCGTGGAAATAATCTTTTAAAGATTCTGGAAGACTGTGGTTTCAACCCCAACATAGGCATCACGCCCGTCGCAACCGGCTTGAAAGATTAAGTAAAATACTATTTAATACATGATGTTAAATAATCCCGCAGATATTTTCCCCTATTTATTTTTTCTAACGTCTTGATTTTTACGAACGAGGAGAACAATCTACCAGACGTTTGTCTTTTTTTGATAAAAAATAAGATAAATCGGATTTTGATGGAATTGCGTGTTAAAGCCATGAAATAAAACAGCTGGTGTAACGCGCTCGAAAAGGAGCGATATATGTCGATAACAAAAGCAAAAATTGAAGAACTTCTCGCACGGTACAAAAAGCATCACGAAGGGATCTTTCGGAAAAAAATCCCCTGGGCCACGGAGCCGCACATTGCCGAGTTAAAACCCTTTGTGGACGCACTGCCTCAAGGAGAATTAAGCCCTGAAAATCGAGTGAAACTGGCCGTTATTGTCAGAAAAAAGCAGGATCGTAAATCAGACGCAGGCAGCTCACTGACATTTGCTCCACTGGCCATGGATCTCGGCGGGTATGAGGCACTTGATATGCTCGCAGATAATCACCTGCTGAACGCAGGATGTCTGAACTTTGTACAAAAATACCCAGGCTGTGGTCTTGATATCGCTAAGTTTCTCAGTACCATGTCGAAGATCATGTCTGAGCAGTTATTGTCTGAGTTACAGGCCACCTTTGAACACTGTAATGTAGATATGCCTGGCTATCTGATGCGTTTTTACCTGGACTCTCGCAAAACCGTTGCAGATTACATTCCCCTGTTACGCATGATGAATAAAAACGGGATATTTACGGATGACATTATCCAATCCTGGCCCGCGATAAGCGTAATGACTACTCGCCATCTTCTCGAGCTGGAAGACGCTCTGGAGAAGCTGGCCAGGCTCAATCCCGAACTGAATCTCCTGCAGGCCGCCATGGATCTCAGTCAAAACCACAGTTACAGCTCTCTTTTGGACATATTGAGCAAGCCGCTTCAACCCACCGTAGACAAGGCACTGAAAGCCCTGTCTGTCTGGGATTCTAAACTGCTTACCTTAAACAACATCCATTTATTTATGCAGAGGGATATGGCCGCATTAAAAGCATTTTCAACGGCTTCCCTCCATTTGCCTGCTTCGCAGACAAACCTCTATGTCTTTATGCTGGCCCCTGTTTCCGTTATTTCATCATCGTTTTTACCCATGGTGCTATGTAATTTTAAAATCATCAGACGAGAGGTGACGCCCTTTTTGGCTGACATTTTAAGCACATCGAAAGACTATTTTAATCTGGCTATTGCCCTGATCACCTTGAAGGATGTGCCGTTGGACGACGGGCAGTTTTCTTCTGTTATCAGGCTGATGCTTAACAACCGTGAGCAGAGCCTGGCACTGGCCAGAGCCGTGGTCTATTCCATGCAGGAACCAGGTTCTTTTTCAGCCGATTTTGACCTGATAAGCCAGTTTAGCGCGCATCACGATCAGTTGCTGATGGCTCATAAATGCATACAAAACTATGGTCTTCTGACATCAGATGCCTTCAAAATCTGTGAAAAAAATACGATATTTGCTCATGGCCTGAGTCAGTTTCTGGTTCAATGGCACAGGCTGTATGGTACAGAAAAGGCGCCCTCCGCGGCGGTGATAAATAAACCCGAATGCGCGGAGGCAACGGCTCAGGTTCTTGATTTTTTAAATACGGAACAATTAACAAACGATACCATCGTGAATGCCATTTGCGATGCTGGGCCTGTCGATGGCGCTCTGCTGTCGTTTCTCCGTACCATCAAGCAGGCAGGCCAGTTAAATCTGAATAATTTAAACTCTTTATTACCTCGTCTCTGGGCCATTTCAACGTTAAACGAAGCGGCTGACTGTCTGGTGCGTGGTGACGTAATACTGGATCAGACGAATTATGATACCTTGCTGATTGAGCCAGATAATGCCAGAGCCATGGCACTTCATCTGGGTGGAAAAGAGCTGGAGCCGGAAAAACCGGGTGCGGAAGGTATCTCAACATTTACAGCTCAGGACTTTGAACTGGCGGATCACCTGCCCGAGAAAATACATCCGGTAACATCGCGTGCGATTGGACATGCGTTCCCGTCTTTTTTCTCGCCTGTGGTCATGGGTTCCAGCATGGTGTCCTTAAAAGACCCAGCATATCCACAAGAGTTATTGGATGACCCGCTTTTTTCGCCTGCTTTTTAAGGCAGAACAACCTGGAAAGAGCGTTTACCGGCAGCGCTCTTTCGTCCATACAAGGAAGGGATATCATGTACGTTACGTTTTCAGGTATAAATAATAAATCAAAAGCGCTGATGTGGAATTTTCATAAAGAAGAAAACCGGGCCACCTGCGCATTTTATGGAGCTGAAGAGTGCCGTGCTGAAGAAAAGACGGAGATCGTGGAGCAGTTGCGTCTTGCAGGCTTTGATGGCCTTTCTTTTGAGGATAATCTGCCTGTTATTGTAAATGTTGAAGCCTTTTCTGGCCGCCATGCCATGAGTCGTGTCTCAACGGTCAATTTCAGTGAAACCGTTCATGCCATAGTGGAAGTGTCTTCTGAATCGATTGCCGAGTCTTCTTTGACACAGACCCCCGATACGAAGCCTGCTGAAATCATCGTTCCCCCTCTGAGTCTATCCTCTTCCAGTGATGGGACGAGCAAAAAATCAAGTCCGAGGCAGAATTTCTTTTCTAAAATTATACAAAGCTATTCAGCGAGCAGCACCACGGTGGCCAGTTCATCCACTGCCAGCTCAGTAAGTCCGCGGACACCAAGAGGAAGCCGAATACCGTTTCTATCCCCTAAACATTCTCCCCATGACCGAACACCATCGGTATATAGAATGTTTTCGTCACCTGTTTTGCCGGTCGTTCAGCCAGTAGCTGCTTCATCATATTCCGTGCCAGTTGTTTCCCAGCCAAATGATTATTTATCTGTAGAACTTGATCGATTGGTTCCAGCAGGCACAGAATGCACAATCTGGCGCGAAACGCTGGTACACTTGATAGGGGAAGGCACTGAAATAAGCACCTTTTTGCTAAAAAATCGTGAGACCTTACGCGATCGCTGCGCAATTTACCTGCGAACCAATCTGAATCTTTGTCATGCTGTCAATGCGCAAATTCATGAAGAGCTATACCCACAGAAATCACGAATCATCCACTTGCTCGATGTCATGATGAAAGAGCATTTTAATCCACTTTACATCGCCTGGTACACGGAAAACGAGGTGACCAGAGCTGCGGATCGGAAACCAGTTCATGACTATTTTCTGGCCTTGGTTCATGAAGCCATGCTGAAGAATAAAATCGCCCGACACTCAGATGAATGGCAAGCCATGTCGAGTAATAACGACGTGTTGTTAAGAAAGCATGAGCGATATTATCGTGCTGTGAATGAAGAACGTGCTGAGCTGAAGCTCTACCGGATCTATCTGTTCTTTTCAGAAAAAATCAGAGACAGGGTGGCGGGTGATTTTCCACTGATCATAGATGCGCTGATGTGGATGGCACAACGGATTTCAGTTACTGACAATCAGATCCTGCTGAGACGCTGTGCCGTGTTGAAAGAGCTGGTTATGGAAATGGATGATATAGAAACACGAGGCGAGATTGTTATGGCCAATTTAGAATCAGATTTGCGTATTAACAAAGCTCTGATATCCGGCTATTTCTCCTTTTACCATTTGATTTATGACTGGTTGAAAGGAAATTTGACGCATTCAGCCAAAACCAGCAGTAGTGATTTCACAAAATGCTGTATCACTCTGACCCAATCCATTGTATCAAGTGTGATTATGCGATTGTCGCAATTGCCAGTTACTCCATTAGACTTGCGTTTTATTACCAGGTTGAATAGTGATGACAGGAATTTTTATCTTGCGCCTGAATGGGCCCAGGGCATAAACGAAGCTTTAAAACAGACGAACATGAAAAACGCCTACAAACATCCGGAGAAGCTCAAGAAGCGCCTGACAGACAGTGTCACTGAAGGAATTGAAAGGATGTTCGAACAGATAACACCTGAAGAGGAAGAGCAAAGGGCGACTCCGCGTTCCAGTGCGTCTCCAGGCAGTACAGGTTCACCAAGACACTGAAAGGCGCCCCGGATCTGGCTGTCGTGATCCGGGGCAGTATTGATTACTGCTTAATTATCACCAGATTCGCTGGCCTGGCTACTGCTGGATACCGCTTCAACAGCCGGAGCACTTTCTTTTCTTTTAGCGGCATCGGCTCTCGGCGGGCGTTGACCCGATTGCGGGTTGCTGTTGCCAGGACTGCGTTTGCGCTGTTGATTGCTGCCCGTGCTGCCCGCTCCAGCCTGGCGGTTTTGCTGCGGATTGGCCGGGTTAGCTGCGTTGCCAGATGGGCGACGACGTCTGTTACCCTGACCAGAACCTGTCTGACCCGAACCAGTCTGATTGTTACGTCTGTCGTTGTTGCGGTTCTGTGCGTTGCGCTGCTGGTGATGAGCGGGGCGTGTGGTTTTCTGCTCCACAGGCGCCGTAACATCGTTTGCAGCCTGTTCACCGCCGCCAAACAGATCAGCCCATAAACGTCTGAAAAAGCCGGTTTGCGGGCGTTTTTTAAGCGTATGCAGACCACCAAAGGATTTAACCGCTGGTTCATCCTGTTTAACGCCATCTGACTTATCACGCACCAGAACGGTTTCCGGCTCCTGAATCAGGGTGTAGCTGGGCTTTTTGTTTTTGCCTACGTTGTCTTCTTTCAGACGGGCAATGCTGTACTGCGGTGTCTGCAGGTGTGGATTAGCAATGATCAGTACCTTTACCGAATGTCGCTTTTCAATGTTAAGGATAAAATCCCGCTTTTCATTCATGATGAAGGTTGCCATCTCAACCGGCAGCTGCACATGTACTTCAGCGGTTTTTTCTTTCAGGGCTTCTTCTTCGATGAGGCGGATAATGGACAAACCGTGCGATTGTATATTGCGAACCGTTCCACGGCCTTCACAGCGTGGGCACACTTCCTGAGCACTTTCACCCAGTGACAGACGCAGACGCTGGCGGGACATTTCCAGGAGGCCAAAGCGTGAAATACGTCCGACCTGAATTCGTGCCCGGTCAGCCTTCAGGGCTTCTTTCAGACGATTTTCAACATCGCGTTGATTTTTGCCCGACCCCATGTCAATAAAGTCGATAACAACCAGACCACCCAGATCGCGCAGACGCAGCTGGCGGGCAATTTCATCCGCTGCTTCCAGATTGGTGTTCAGGGCTGTAGCTTCGATGTCAGAACCGCTGGTGGCCTTGGCAGAGTTAATATCAATGGAAACCAGCGCCTCGGTGCGGTCAATAACCAGCGCACCACCCGATGGCAGAGCAACTTCACGCTGATAGGCCGTTTCAATCTGGCTTTCAATCTGGTAGAAATTAAACAGCGGGATGGGGCTGTTATACAGTTTCAGGTTTGGCAGAAAATCAGGCTTAACCTGTTCAATATACTGTTTGGCCTTGACGTAGGAAATCTGGTCATCAATGATGATTTCGGCAATCGATTTGCGCAGATTGTCGCGAATGGAGCGGATAATCACATCGCCTTCCTGATGAATCAGGCAGGGCGCCAGTTGAGTGGAGTAGGCGTGTTGAATCGCCTGCCACTGGTTGTTGAGCATGTGCAGGTCGTCCTGCAAATCTTCCTGGCCTTTGCCAACACCGGCGGTGCGGATGATAAGCCCCATTTCTTCCGGAAGCTGCAGGGCGTTCAGTGTTTCACGCAATTCATCCCGGTCATCGCCTTCGATACGACGTGAAATACCACCAGAGTTAGGGTTGTTGGGCATCAGAACCAGATAGCAGCCGGCCAGCGTGATGTAGGTTGTGAGGGCCGCGCCTTTGTTGCCGCGCTCTTCCTTGTCTACCTGAACCAGCAGTTCCTGGCCTTCACGAATCAGAGCCGTAACAGGTGGTTTTTCATCGCCGTAATCCTTGATGTTTTTATTGAAATACTCGGGAGAAATTTCCTTTAAGGGGAGAAAACCCTGGCGTTTGCCGCCATATTCAACAAAAACCGCGTCCAGACTCTGTTCGCGTCTGGTCACAACAGCTTTATATATGTTTCCCTTTTTCTTGATATCAGACGGGCAGTCTATATCGAGATCGTACAGGTGATTGTCTTTAACCAGTGCAACTCGAATCTCTTCAGACTGAGTCGCGTTTATAAGCATTCTTTCCATCGTTTAGCCCCTTCAAGGGCGCCACACTCTCAAGTCAAGCATTTCCCAATATAACCGGCACGCCATCAAGGCGGGTCGGGGCAGACCGCACGCATGTTACCAGCAGATATTGCGGTGCATGTCCAATCGCTGACATTGCAGGACCGTGTGTTTCCTGTCTGCAACATAGGCCAGAACGGTTGGCAAACATGTCTGACATGCGTGGGTATCTGGTGAGTTTGTTTTAAAATTGGCTCTGATACCGGGTTGCTTCCATATTTTGTCAACTCGAGGGAAGCGCGTTTCATTATCAATTGTTGTAAAAACCGATTTTAATGGTCGGCAGGTAATCATTTCTTATTGTTTATGCGTTATAATTCGGTCGTGAGAGAAATAAAAATATCCCCACGATTAAGTATAGTATCAAAAAAAACGGTTACAGCAAACAGGTTTAATACACAATGAGTGATGTACGTTACACTGAAATCAGCGCGGAAGAAGAGGGGCAGCGCCTGGACAATTATCTGTTACGGGTGTTAAAAGGCGTGCCTAAAAGTCATATTTACCGCATTATTCGTGGCGGTGAGGTGCGGGTTAACAAAAAGCGTGCTCAGGCCGCGACCCGGCTGACACAGGGCGATATTATCCGAATTCCTCCCGTGCGAACGACAGAAAGCCGGGAAGTATTCGTGGGCGCTCAGCTGGAGCAACGATTAAAAGACTGTATTGTGTTTGAAGACAACGGATTACTGGTGGTGAACAAGCCGGCAGGCATTGCCGTGCACGGTGGCAGTGGTCTAAGCCTTGGGATGATCGAAGCCTTGCGCAAAACCCGCCAGGACCTGCACTACCTGGAGCTGGTTCATCGTCTGGACAAGGAAACATCGGGCTGCCTGCTCTTTGCTAAAAAAAGATCCGTATTGCGTGCCGTTCAGGCGTTACTGGCCGAGCGTGAGGTCAGTAAAACCTATTGGGCGCTGCTGGCAGGTCCGTGGACAGATGCCCGGGTCCGCCTTGTTGATGAGCCGCTGTTAAAAAACACGCTGCAGTCTGGTGAGCGCATGGTGACGATCGATCCGGCCGGAAAACCATCTCAGACGTCATTTCGTTTGCTGGAAAACTATGACCAGGCCTGTTGGGTTGAGGCATCACCCAAAACCGGCCGCACGCACCAGATTCGTGTTCACAGCGCATTCCTTGGGCATCCCATCGTGGGTGATGAAAAATATGGTAATCCGAGCCTGTCGCCGGATATATTACCGGGTAAATCGCGACTTTATTTGCATGCCCGGGCAATTCAATTTAATCTGGATGGGCAAAAGCATCGGTATGAGGCAAATCCTGATGAAGGCTTTGCCAATACCTTAAAACTATTACGTGCCGGGAGCATTCGAAGTCATGACGAAACAATATGACTTGGTAATATTCGATTGGGAAGGAACCTTGAGCGATACCCTGGGCCAGGTTCTGAACTGTGTAGCCGAAGAGGCCAGACGTCTGGGATTTGGTGAACTGGACGAGGAGGTCGCGCGTCAATCCGTAGAGCTTGGACTGGTGCATGCAATTAAAAAAGTATTTCCGGCTCTGTCTCTGCCTCAGTATGATCAGTTAATTGAGGCGGTGCAGCACTCGCTCATGTCGCGTCACAGCGATGTCTATCTGATTCCGGGAGCCCTTGCCATCGTCGAGCGTCTGCACAAGGCGGGTGTGACCATGGCCGTTGCAACGAACAAAGGCAGCCAGTCTCTGCAGCGGGCCATGCATCTGACCGGTCTTGACAAATACATCCCCTACACGCGTTGCGCGGGACAGTTTCCACCCAAACCGTCTCCGGACATGGTGGAGGATTTATTGCTTGAACTGGGGGTTTCCGCTAAGAGTGCCTTGATGGTAGGAGATTCCATTTCTGATATTGAGATGGCAAACAGCATTCAGATGGATGCCATCGGCGTGAATTTTTACGATAAAGATCCATCGTCACTACTGTCCGCCGGTGCCGTCAATGTATTTGATGACTACACGTTATTAGCGGACTATTTACAGTTGTCTGAATAAAGGGAGCATGTTTTTGTGAGTACGCTGACCAGTTTACCCAATTTGCTGACGTTGATGAGAATCATGTTGATTCCTGTTTTCATCAGCGCATTTTACTTACCCTTTTCCTGGTCTCACGGTCTGGCGGCGTTTATTTTTGCTCTGGCAAGTTTTACTGACTGGCTCGATGGCTATCTGGCCCGTAAACTGAAGCAAATGTCGCCCTTTGGTGCCTTTCTTGATCCTGTAGCTGATAAGCTGCTTATCGCCAGCACGCTGCTGCTGCTCGTGGGAGCCCGGGACATTGACTACATCACCTTGCCGGCCATTATTATCGTAGGTCGCGAAATAGTGGTATCCGCGCTGCGGGAGTGGATGGCCGAGGTCGGAGCCCGAGCGAGCGTAGCGGTGGGTTATATAGGAAAAGTCAAAACAACGCTGCAAATGGCCGCCCTGTTGTTATTGATGCTGTTTGATCCTGCTCATACTCTGTGGGGTGGAATTGGCTTCATTCTGCTATATGTGGCAGCGATTCTTACTATATGGTCAATGGTTATTTATCTTATGATCGCCTGGCCAGAATTATCTAAAAAAAATTAAATAATAGTGTTGACAAGGCGTTAGAAAACGGTAGAATCTCCACCCGTAGAGACGCGGGAATAGCTCAGTGGTAGAGCACAACCTTGCCAAGGTTGGGGTCGCGAGTTCGAGCCTCGTTTCCCGCTCCATATTAAAGCGACATTCAAGTCGCTTTTTTTTTCAGGAAGACAACGGGTATCCCTGACGCTTCTGATACATCGATTTTGGCTGTGTGGCAGAGTGGTTATGCAGCGGCCTGCAAAGCCGTGTACGCCGGTTCGATTCCGGCCTCAGCCTCCAAAATTATGCCCAGGTGGCGAAACAGGTAGACGCAAGGGACTTAAAATCCCTCGGGAGTTAAATCCCGTGCCGGTTCGATTCCGGCCCTGGGCACCAGTTACTCATTCTGTAAGGGTCCGCAGGAGTTCAAATCAGTACCTGACTGAATTGATTAATAATAAAACAGCATTGACTTCCCTCTCTCAACTCCCTCCCAGCTATTCGTTACTTTTAGCATTTAACCGCGAGGACTTTAGGTAAGGTTTATTCTTCCTCTTCCAGAAAGTATTCATTTTTCGTATTCTTTTGTGGCTATCCTATTATTTTTTGAGAAACGGGAAAACAAGCATAGTTTCAGATTGGCAACGTGAAAATGGATTGCATCTTTATAATGCAAGTGAACTATTAAAAATGCCTATAGAAAAAAGACTTGGATGCCTCCGATCTGGCTTAACAGATCTTAATATTTTACACCAGCACTATCGAGTACATGGAGATATAAAATGCCAGAATTTTGTTCTCAACCCATCTGATGGATCGCTGCAATTAATTGATTTTGGTACTTCACATAAAAGAGGCTCATCTAAATCTTTTGCACTGACTCCTGCATATAGTGACCCTTATTCTCATGGAGACGACTTCTGCAAAGATCTCTATGCCATGGGTATTGTAACAATGTATTTATTCCCAGAAATATATGCCGTTTCTTTCGATACCTACAGGGCAAATGTATCTATTAATAAATCGGACTACACGGTTGCTGAACAAGCAATTGTTAATCTCGTTAATTCAATGATGAATTCCGATGTTAGTTTAAGATGTACAAGTGGGGATGCATTAACCTACTGTAATGAGGTACTCGATCATTTTAATCATATTGATGAGAGATTTATAGAGACAATAGCAAACGCCACTATCAATCGTGCTAAATCAACAGTTGAGGATATATTGCGTATGTAAGTAACAAATAGCTTTTAAAAAATGTTTATTAAGAGTGCGTAGACAGGCATGATAATGTACCTTAATCAAGTCAGCTGCATGTAGGCAGGAATAGCTGCTACATACGGCTGACATCTAATTTCTGGAAGGTTTGCAATTATATGTCTTTTGATAAAATAGTCTGTGTGGGGAAAAATTATCTTGACCATGCCAAAGAGCTTGGAGATGCAGTGCCAGAAAAACCCGTATTGTTTTTAAAGCCAGCAAGTGTTCTTAAGCAAGCATCCGGTTGGGGTGAGCAAATGCATCTTGATTTTCATTTTGAAGATACCGAAGTGCAACCCGAGTGCGAAATTGTGCTACGTATGGCTCATGATGGATATAAAATGACATCTGAAGAAGCCAAAAGCGCTGTTTCAGACATTACTCTTGGTCTGGAGATGACTTTAAGAACACGCCAGTCTAATCTGAAAAAACAAGGCCATCCCTGGACTACAGCAAAAGTATTTAAAGATGCCGCTATTCTTGGCCCATGGATTCCTTATAGTCAATTTAGCGAGTATATGGAGACGGAATTTCAATTGCTTATTGACGGGACCCTGCGGCAATGCGCTAAAGGGTCTGACATGATGATGAAACCAGAAGATTTAGTAGTTTACATTAGTCAGTTTTTCCCCTTGAAATCAGGGGATGTTATTTATACAGGAACTCCAGCAGGAGTGACCTCAATATCAAGAAACTCTACTGCTGAAGTACGCTGGCACAATCATTCCTACAGTGTAAAATGGGAGTAATGCAGGGAGCACACATTTTTATGATAGTTGCTTAACTGGTGTGTCCGAAATTGCTTGACCACGACATTATCAGGGGGAAACTGCTTTTTGACAAACCTGATTGAGCGCAGCATACATTTCCCTTAGCAGGTGTTGCATTTTTGGATCATCCAAATGATAAGCTTCGCCAAGTTTTATCGGATTGGTGAAGCTTACCCAGGTTTGGCCGGTGCTGTCGGTCGTTATCATGATGCGTAAGGGTAAATCAAGGGCTATCGCTGGATTTGACTGCATCAGTGCTGTTCCTTTGGCTGGGTTTCCTACAAGCAAAACTTGAGTCTCCTGCAGAGCGTGGCCAAATTTTGAAGCTTCTTCACTCTGATCGATCCGAACGAAAACCTTACCGCCTTTGGCCTTGATAATGGCGGCTATGTTGTCGGCGGTTTGTTGGGTGGAATAGGGGCTTTGTATGGTTTCAGACCAATAGGCGCCTTCCGGAGCGGCCAGCCTGGCGTTAATAGCGCCGGCAATTTTACGGGACAGTATATCCAGATCGTTCAAATCTCCCTTGTTGGCGAGGAGGGTGACGCAGACTAATTCATCTTTTGCAGTAAAACGACTTAAAAAGGCAGAATAACCGGGTATATTGCCCTTAATCTGCATCATGCCTTTGTGACCATTAAAAAACCAGCCGGCATTTCCAGGCGCTGTGCCACTGTTTTTCAGGCTGACAGGATTATAAAGAAATGCCCGGTCCTCTGGGTTTTTAATTAATATATCGCCAGCCAGTGCGATATCCCAGAGACTGATATCTTCAGCGGACGCGACAATGCCGCTGTTTGAAAATGTCGAAGACCAACTGACTGGCTTGACTGGCGTCATTGTTTCATTTACCTCAGAATAGCCTGTTGCAGGCTCCGTAGGGTTTATCAGCCTGGCATCGTTTAAAAATTGACTATGTTTAAATGGCTCAGTGCCATTATTTATTTCATTTTTTATAGCATTAACGTTATTGATGAAAAAAGTCTGCTTCAGCCCAACGCGATCGATTTGATTTTTGGTAATGTATGCTTGGTACGACATTCCACTTGTTTTTTCAATGACCAGGCCAAGCAGATAAAAATCAGTTGCGCTTTTGTTAACCCTGGTTCCCGGCGCGAATAACAAATCCCTGTCCTTGACCAAAGCAATAATATCAGCTGGCTTATAATCTCTGCTGAAGTCAAAATCATGGCTCTCGCTAAAGTCAGGGATACCGGAGCTATGGGTAAACAAATCACGAATAGTAATATTTGCCCATTTCTGTGGCATATCGAAACCATTTAGATACTGGTTTAGCGGCTTGTCCAGCTCAAGTTTTCCTTCCTCTTTTAACTGCATGATGGCCACGGCAGTATAGGCATTGGTTATTTGACCAATATTAAACACGGTATTTGTGGCAACCAGGCGTTTTGAATGGGTGTCTGCAAGTCCGTATCCCACCACACGGGTTATGTAGGGAGCCTGTACAATAGCGAGCGCCAGTTCGGGAATATGATTGTCTTCCATGTATTTTATGACGAGTTCGTCAACTGATTGACCATTGTACGTGGTGTGAAAATCTCCGCGCCCGGTTGCAGAATATGATGATGCTGACATCATTCCTCCCATTATCCCTATAGTTAAGATTTTGCGCCAATTGACGGGACCCATTGCAAGCTCCTTTTGCCTCTGTGTTTGAACTGTGTATTGAGAGATCCTTTAATCACAACCTGACAACAGGACATGTCGTCAGCGCTCGATAATTGCTGCAACACCCATGCCGCCGGCAGTACAAACGCTCAATAACACACGTCCTTTGCCTTTTTCCTTCAGCATTTTGGCTGCTGCGCCAACCAGGCGTCCGCCGGTTGCGGCGAAGGGATGGCCAAGCGCGAGGCTGCCGCCTTTGACATTCATTTTTTGCGGATCGATACTGCCCATGGGTTTATCCCTACCCAGAACATCCCGGCAATACTCTGCAGATTCCCAGGCTTTCAGCGTGCATAAAACCTGGCCGGCAAAGGCCTCGTGTATTTCATAGTAATCGAAGTCCTGCAGATTCAGCCTGTTTCGGGCCAGCATGCGACTTACGGCGATGGTTGGCGCCATGAGCAGGCCTGCGCCATGAACGTAATCCACGGCAGCCACTTCGCAGTCAGCGAACCAGGCCAGTACCTCCAGATCCTGCTCTTTGGCCCATTCTGGCGAGCCCAGCAGGACGAGAGACGCGCCATCGGTCAGGGGGGTTGAGTTACCGGCGGTCAGGCTGCCTTTGTCGGATTTGTCAAACGCGGTTTTAAGGCTTGCCAGTTTCTGCATGCTGGTGTCTTTGCGTGTGATGGTGTCGCGCTGCAGGCCATCCAGATGTGTGATTAAATCATCATAAAACCCCTCATCGTACGCGCGGGCGGCGTTTTGATGGGAGCGATACGCCAGCTCATCCTGAGCTTCGCGTGTGATTCCCCATTCCTTGACCATCAATTCGCAATGCTCCCCCATAGACAGGCCGGTTCGCGGCTCCCGCACCTCTGGAAGCAGGGGCTTCAGCAGGCTGAAACGAAACGCGCTCAGGGCTTTGAGTTTTTCCTTAAATCCTTTGGCCTGTTGAAATGCAATCAGAAACCGCGTCAGTTTTCTCTGACCTATCAGAGGGATATCGGAGTTGGTGTCTGTTCCACCGCCAATGCCGGCTTCGATTTGTCCGCCGGCAATTTTCAGGGCAATGAGGTTAACGGCTTCGAGGCCGGTACCGCAGGCACGCTGAATGGTTAAGCCCGGTGTGTCGGGTGACAGTTCACTGCCCAGCACGACTTCTCTGGCCAGATTCCAGTCGAAGGGATGGTTCATGACCGCGCCGGCTATCACATCTCCCAGCAATTGTCCCTGGATCTGAGTTTTTTTAACCAGATCAGTCAAGACAACACCCAGCAGATCCTGATTGGATTTACCCAGATAATGGGTCTGTGATTTGACAAATGGGGTTCGAGAGCTGCTGAGTATGGCGACGCGCTTTTTCATGCTCACAGGAATATCCTTAAATGAGTTCTCTGTACTCTAAGTATATACCTATTCTTCCTTTGCCATGCGGCTCATCAGGTTGCGTACGGCCTGTTCGGGTGTTATGTGAGCATTGAGCAGGGCGTTAACCTGGGTGCAGATGGGCATTTCGACCTGATGCTGGTCTGCCAGCAGGCAAACCTGCCTGGCGTTGTGTCGGCCCTCAACCACCTGGCCGATGTGCCGCTCGGCTTCATCCAGTGACACTCCGCGGCCCAGCTGCAGACCAAAACGGCGATTACGTGACTGATCATCGGTGCAGGTTAATACCAGATCACCAACGCCAGCCAGACCGATGAAGCTGTCTTCACGGGCGCCCAGCGCCAGTCCCAGACGACTCATTTCAGCCAGACCACGGGTAATCAGCGCGGCTTTGGCGTTGGAACCATAACCAAGACCATCGCTGACGCCGCAGGCAATGGCCAATACGTTTTTGACCGCTCCGCACAGTTGCACACCAGGCAGATCGCTGCTGAGATAAACACGCATGTTTTTATCGTGCAGGGTTGCCTGAATGGAACGCTGAAAGCCTGGGTTGTTTCCTGCCAGCGTCAGGGCGGTAGGTAAATGGCGCGCGACTTCCCCGGCAAAAGAGGGGCCGGCAATTACGGCAACCGGGTAGTCGTCGCCCCAGCGTCGAGCCACCAGCTGGCTTAAAAATCCGTTAGTATCCGGATCCAGGCCCTTAGTCAGCCATGCAAGGCCACTTTTGGGTTTGCTGATGCGGGATAACAGTTCTGGGAAAGCATGCGAAGGAACCGCCACAATGACTATCGATGCCTTTTCGAGGCAGTCTTCAAGTGAATGGGTCGGTTTCAGCAGAGCCGGAAAGGGAACTCCGGGAAGGTAGGCTGTGTTAGCCCTCTGTGTTTCCATGTCTGAGACATGTTGTGGAGTATGTCCCCACAACATGACCTCGTGCCCGCAACTGGCCAGATGAATGGCCACAGCTGTACCCCAGGAGCCAGCCCCAAGGATAGCAATCGGTGAGCGGGCATTGCCTTTCATTAGTGTGCCGTTTCGGCTTGTTTCGCTGCGGCTTCCTGCTTGTCCTGCATTTGCTGCATGAACAGGGCATCGAAATTGACTGGAGCCAGAACCAGCTGCGGGAAGCTTCCGCGAATAACATTGGAGGTGATGGCTTCACGGGCATAAGGGAACAGGATATTGGGGCAGAAGCTGCCTAACAGATGTTCCAGTTGTTGTGCAGGGGCGCCCTGAATGGTGAAGATTCCAGCCTGTTTGATCTCAGCCAGAAATGCAACAGCATTTTGATTGTTGACGGTTGCTGTAACGGTCAGAATCACTTCATACACGCCTTTTTCCAGTTCGTTGTACTGGGTATTCAGATCCAGAGACAGTTCTGGTTCCCATTTTTGCTGAAAACAGGCCGGGCTGTTTGGAGCTTCAAAGGAGGCATCTTTTACATAGATTCTTTGAACCATGAATTGCGCTTCGCCTGCCTGTTGTTCTGTTGCTGATTGTTCTGTCATGATAAATCCTTAACGTGATAAAAGCTTGTCTAATTGCCCTGTACTTTCCAGAGCGTGGAGGTCGTCGCAGCCGCCAATGGCCTCGTCGTTAATAAAGATTTGCGGCACAGTATGGCGGCCGCTGAGCGCCATCATCTCGGCGCGTTTTTCAGGATGTTCGTCGATGCGGATATCCTGATAGGAAACCTGTTTTTTATCAAGCAGAGCACGCGCCCGGATGCAATAGGGGCAATAGGCTGTGCTGTACATGAGAACCCTGGCCATGATGATTACTTCCCTTTAACCAATGGTAAATCAGCATTTTGCCAGGCTGTCATGCCGCCAGCCAGCACCATGGGGCTTGTGAATTCCTGTGAGCGCAGTCTGCCTGCCAGAGCAGCAGATTGCTGTCCGTTACCACAGACCAGAACGATGGTTTTGTTTTTGTATGCGTTCATTTTGGGTAATGAAAAATCGTCTGCTGTGGCGGGCTGTGCGCCAATAATGTGTCCTTTTTTGTAATTGTCGGCATCGCGCAAATCAAAAACCGTGGCATCGTCATTGTTAATCAGAGCGACCAGGGCCTGCGGAGAGATTTCTTTAGCCTTGTTTTTCTGAGCAACCCGTTCGTTGATAAAAATCAACAGCAGGATAACCAGAAAAGCCAGCCATAGTTCCCAGTGATTAATAATAAATTGACCTAAGTGAGCCATATGTTACTCGGTTCCGATGTAATAATAATGCGATGAATTATCCCTGGATCGCAGGGATAACGCAAGTTTCATTTTTTACGACTCTGGCCATTTTAGATTTTGTCGCTTTCATGAGTTTCGTAATAAGCCATCACCGCTGGCAACGGTCTGCTGACGGCAGCCGATGGGGCTTTTATCTGCAGTATGGCCGCCAGGGTTGGTGCTATATCATTGGTGTAGACGGGCTCCGAGACACGCTGTGGCTTAAAGGCCGGGTTAACGAACAGCAGCGGTACGAAGCTGTCATAGCGCCAGGGTGTGCCGTGGTCAACGCGCACACTGTCGTTGCCGGCAGACTGGTAGGGCGGCTGAACCAGATAGATGTCACCGGCACGGTTGGGAATCGCCATTTTATCGACTTTTGCACTCAGCCAGTCTTGCTCAATCCCGCTGATTGGCAGCGGATAAGCCCGGAAAATACCCTCTTGCTGGTTGAGCATTTCAACCAGAGTATTGCTGACTGCCTGAAGCGATACCTGTGCTTCTGCCAGTACGCGGTGATCGAGGTAAAGGTAAGGCAGGCGAATGGCCTGCAGCGCTTTGGCGGGTAATTTGTGACGCTCAGCCAGGCGGGTCTCTATCAGCTGGCGCAGGGCTTTTTCATCCACAGGCGCCACGTTGTTCATGTGGTTCTGTGCCAGATAAGCGGGTGAATCGGCTATGCCGTGGTCAGCGGTCAAAACAATCAGAGTATTTTCAAGACCCACTTCTTTGTCGATATTGCTCAGGAGGGACGCGAGGGTTTTATCCAGCCGCAGCAGATTTTCTTCTGATTCCAGGCTGTTGGGCCCGAACTGGTGGCCGATGGCGTCAACGGAGGAAAAGCTGATGCCGAGATAATCGGTTTTACCGGCAGTCTGTCCCAGCTTTTCTTCACGAATCAGCCGACTGGCAAAATCAGCGCTGAATTCATCGGTTTTGGGCGTCATGGACAAGTGCTTGTAATACAGTGAATTGCCTGGTGCTCCGGTTTGGTGGGGGAAAGTTTTGCCAAAATCCGGATAGTCATTCGTGATGACAGGCGTGTCGGCAAAGCGGTATTTCACCGGCTCCTTACTTAAGGTCCAGGCTTCGACTGGATCCTTGTACTGTGCGTTCCAGTCGCTGACCCAGGATGGATAGCTGGCATAATAATACTGGCTGGTCACGAAACCACCGTTTTCCCGATCAAACCAGAACGCCTTGCCAGCGTGCCCAGCCAGGCTGATGGCGGCGCGATCTTTCAGAGAAACGGCAAAGGAGCGTCCGGTTTTGCTGAGCACGACTTCATCGCTCAGGGTAGACGACAGGATATTGCGAGGAGAGCGTCCCTCCAGTGTTTTTTTGCTGCGTGCGGTGGGCAGGATGGCACTTTTATTATCCCCTACGCAATACATGTCCTCACCACTGTCGCGGTCAAACCATTCGTTGCCTATGATGCCATGCAATGAGGGATAGGCACCGGTTGAGATGGTGGTGTGGCCAACGCAGGTGATGGTATAGGCATGTGGATGATGGGCGTTTTGAAAGTTAATGCCATGAGAAAGAAGGTAGTTAAAGCCGTTGGGGCCGAAATCGTTCTGATATTGATGCAGCAGGTCGCCGCGTAACTGATCGACCACCAGTTGAACGATTAATCTGGGTGCATCCGGCTGCGCGCCAGACGCCTGAGAGCCCAGTAAAAAAATCAGAGGAATGATGCGCTTCATGAACAGGTTCTCCTTAGGTTTCTGGCAGTCTAGCACGGGACCTGTGTCGGGGAAAAGTTGATGTTTTTTTTAATGCAATCATAAGGTTGTAAATTGTCTAGTTAGTATAAAGAAAATTCATGACGTACGCTGGTTTTTGGTTTACACTGAGAATCGGTGAGGAGTTCTCACTCAAATCTTGCAATGGATTTTAAGGAGAAAGAAATGGGATTTAAGCCTAAAGACTGGGATTTATTAAAGGACGATTTTTATGATCTGGTGTGGGGTTTATTGGTTCATCACAATATAATCAAACAAGAAGCTGTTCCAAAAGATAAAAGTAAGCTGAACATGACTTTGGTAAATGATCTCACCGATGATCGCAAGCCAGAGATTCAATTTTTAATTCGTGTAATACAATTTCTGGATGAACAGCTGCCTTCACCAGACCATAGGGATTACTCAAGGTCAAGAATAGAAAACTCGCGTAAATTTTCTGGATTTTTTGATATCATTCTTCGAGAGATTTATGATTCCTATAAACGCAATGTGTTTCTTATGCCGCCATTTAATAATCCCAACAGAAGTTACGTATACAAACATGGCCATAAGGTAATTGGAATCACAGACGTAAATGTTCTGGATCCAAAGTCGAAAGCTCTTTTTGTCGAAAGGGCTTGTACACTTTTATCTCAACAAATGTATGAACAGGAAAATGGCGAAGATAAATTACGGGCAACTCATCGTTTTTCAGATATTACAGGATTTGATTGTTCTACATATTTGACGTTGGGCATACAGATAGTTTCAGAAAATAAGCCTAAGCATGTCATGTTAAAAAAGACAGAGCTGGCGGAGTCACAGAAAGCAGCTGCTGAGGCTGAAAAGAAAAGACAGGCCGAAGCCGATAAAGCCGCGGGTAAGACAACATCCATCTTTGGCTCGTTTTTTTCTAAGCCAGCTACTGCAGGAGCGGTCAAGGATGATCCTGTTTTAGCCGCTCTGGCTCAGGAAGAAGAGGAAGCCGCGTCTGCTCTTCCATAACGCACACAGTAAGGCATTCGGCATGCCCGGTTGACTTCCGGGCATGCCTGTTCGCGTTGAAACATCAGCCTGCAATCGGATGGCCCTGCGCCTGCCAGTCCATGATGCCACCGTCTACCGAAAACACATTTTTATAACCCATATCCATCAAGGCATGCGCTGCATAGAGCGATCGCACACCTCCCTTGCAATACAGGTAAACAGGAGCGTTACGGTCTGCCTGGGCTTTTTCGATGCTTTGTGTCAATTCGTCTTTGGGAATCAGAATGGCGCCGGGAATGTGTCCGCCTTGCCACTCGTATGGCTCGCGTACGTCAATCAGGCACAGGTCAGGGTTTTGTTCCATGTGCTGTTTTAACTGATGTACGTTAATGGTCGACAGGTGATGTTGATTCATGATCTAATAGGTCTCGTCAGGGTAGAGTGATGAATAAACCAGTATATGGCTGCTGTAATAACACCGCCAAGCAGGGTAGCGAAAGCCCAGGTTGCTGCTGATACCAGTGCCGTGTGCTGACCGGAGGCACGCAGGCTGCCGGCATCACGGGCGACGGCGCCGGCAAAGAGCAGGTGCAGGATCCCACTGATGAGGATCAGCAGGTATTGCAGCGTTTCCAGTTGGTTGGCGTATTGTTGTACCAGAGCGTTCAACATGACTTTGTGGCCTGCGTTGGTGGTTTGAGTAATCTTACCAGAAATGAGAAGTGCGCGCACGAAGATGAGGGACAGGTTACCTGTAAACAGGACTGAAAACTGAAGCGGACTTGTCTTTGGAAAGGGATCTTATCGTGCCGGGGTTAACTAAGGAGCCGTTATGAAAAAATATTGTTTTCTCGCTGTTGCTTTATGGGCAGGTCAGTCGTTAGCCACACCCAGTGAGATCATCGTTGTACGTCATGGGGACAAACCTCTGGAGCCGGCAGCCAAATGGGCAGATGTCTCTCATCCCAGTCTTTCTTTAAATGCAAAGGGGACGGTACGCTCGGTTGTAATGGCGCGTTATATTCTCAGTAAGTTTGGCAAACCCGATTACGTATTTGCCACGGCCGCGGCAAATGACCGGCACGAAGAGTTATCCGTACGCAATATACAAACGGCAGGACCTCTGACGACCATGTTGGCTGAGGACAATCCTGAAGGCTATAAAATGTACTTCCCCTATACTGCGACAGAGTACGCCAGACTGAGTAAGGATCTTCTCAGCGACAGTCGCTACGATAACAAAAAAATTGTGATTGTCTGGAATCACCACCACATTCCCGCCCTGCTTAACGCTCTGGGCATCAAAGACAAAATACCCGTCTGGCCACAGAACAATTTTGATACGGTTTATGTGCTTGATTATGCAAAGAATGGCCAGCTGTCCAGCTGGAAGCGTCTCGACAATCAGTATCCCGTTTCTGACAAGGTAACCTGGGAGAGCCTGGCTGCCCTGGCCAACGGGTAGTCCGGCACTGTTTCACGAAAAGGGAGAACACGAATGCCTCGACTCATCCCGGCGCTGATTTTTTTTCTGTCTGGCTGGCCGCTTCAGGCTGCACCGGCGTTTGATGCGGTGGCTCTGGGGGTTCGAGGCGGTGTTGATGACGGTAACTTATCAGCCTGGCTGCTGAAGCCCGTAGCGGCTGACAATTACGTGTCGCTGGATTCGGGCACCCTGGTCAACGGCCTCACGAAGGCCTTTGGCCGCAATGCTCCGGATATTCTTGCTCATCACATCCCGGCCTATTTAATTTCGCACGCGCACCTCGACCATTACATCGGCCTCGTTCTGGCGCAGCCGGAACTGCGTCAGCAGCAGACGGTGATGGCGAGTCAGGAAACGATGAAAACGCTGTTATCTTATATATTTACCTGGGCGACCTGGGGTAATTTTGGTGATGAAGGTGAGGCACCCCGGCTGGGTTTTCAGCGCTATCACCGCCTGCCCTTGCTGACCTGGGAAACGATTCCGGGCACCGACATGGAGGTTAAGGCCTTCCCATTGAGTCATGGCAAAGGCTATCCATCGACAGCCTTTCTGATCCGTCATGATCAGAATTTTGCCATATATTTTGGTGATACCGGTGCTGATGTTCTTGAGAAATCAAGCAATCTGAGCGCGATTTGGGCGGAGCTGGCTCCTTTGGTGCGCCAAAAAAAGCTGCGGGCTGTTTTTCTGGAATGTTCTTTCCAGGAGTCGCGGGCAAACGGGGAGTTATTTGGTCACCTGAAACCTTCACTGTTTATGGATGAGCTGAGGCAGCTGGCAGTGCGCGTTGATGAAAAACAGCCTGAACAGGCTTTGGCCGGGCTGCTGGTCTTTGTGACGCACGTTAAGCCGGCGCTGGGGTCGAAGGGAGGCGACGGCACGGCCAGAGCCGTGCTGTCTGAATTGCAGGCGAAGAACACGCTGGGACTTCGCCTGGTGTTACCGGTGCAGGGTGAGCATTATCAGTTGTAATTCGACCGCTCAGCTCTGAACCGAGGCATTGCTGTTTTCATTCTTTGCCTGTTTAACCTTCAGGTCAAAGCGATCCGCATTCATTACTTTTACCCAGGCTTTAATGAAGTCATTAATGAATGTTTCCTTAGCATCATCCGTTGCATAAAACTCCGCAACAGCCCTCAATTCTGAGTTGGCGCCAAAAATGAGATCCACGGATGTGGCCTTCCATTTCAATTGCCCCGATTTTCTATCGAAACCTTCATAGATGCCATCTTCGCTCTGAGATTTCTTCCACTCTGTGGACATGTCCAGCAGATTGACAAAAAAGTCATTGCTCAGGGTGCCTGGCTTGTCCGTCAACACACCATACTGGTTTTGCCCGGCGTTACCATTAAGCACGCGCATGCCACCAATAAGAACCGTCATTTCCGGAACACTCAGGTTCAGCAGGCTTGCTTTGTCTATCAGCATTTCCGGTGGAGATTTCTGATTGTTCTTGTCGAAATAGTTACGGAAACCGTCTGCTGATGGCTTAAGAACCGCAAAGGAGTTGACGTCGGTCATCTCTTGTGTGGCATCTGTACGTCCGGGCGTAAATGGTACCTGAATGTTGAAGCCAGACTGCTTCAGCGACTGTTCAATAGCAACATTACCCGCAAGGACAATCAGATCGGCAAGGGATACTTTCTTGCCTCCTGTCTGAGCCTTATTAAACTCAAGCTCAATCCCCTCAAGGGTTTTTAAAACCTGCGCCAGCTGAGCCGGATCATTGACAGGCCACTCGTTCTGAGGGGCAAGGCGAATTCTGGCTCCGTTGGCACCACCGCGCATGTCGGTATGACGGAAGGTAGAGGCCGAAGCCCAGGCTGTTTTTAGCAGATCCGCGTTGGTCAGACCAGAATTGATAATTTTATTCTTAAGCTGGTCAATATCCTGCGTATCAACCAGGGTGTAATCAACGGCTGGAACCGGATCCTGCCAGATCATGGTCTCTTTGGGAACGAGGGGACCGAGATAACGTGATTTGGGTCCCATGTCGCGGTGAATCAGCTTAAACCAGGCCCTTGCAAAGGCATCGTTGAATTCCGCCGGATTATCAAGGAAGCGTTTGGCAATTTTGCTGTATACAGGGTCAAATTTAAGAGCGAGGTCGGTTGTCAGCATCACGGGAGCGTGTCGTTTGCTGGCATCAAAGGCATCGGGCACCATCGATGACGCACTTTTGTTGTCGGGGATCCATTGCGTGGCTCCAGCCGGGCTTTTAGTCTGGACCCAGTTAAAGGCAAACAGGTTTTCCAGATAGTTGTGGCTCCATTTCGTGGGAGATACCGTCCAGGCACCTTCCAGACCACTGGTAATGGCGTCTTTACCTTTGCCGGTGCCGTAGCTGTTTTTCCAGCCGAATCCCTGCTGATCGATGTCAGCGGCGGCTGGAGCTGGCCCCAGATTCTGAGTGGAAGCAGCGCCATGCGTTTTACCGAATGCGTGTCCTCCTGCGATGAGTGCGACGGTTTCTTCATCGTTCATCGCCATACGTCCGAAGGTCTCTCGTATGTCTTTTGCCGCTGCGAGTGGGTCAGGAACACCGTTTGGCCCTTCCGGGTTGACATAAATCAAGCCCATCACCGATGCGGCCAGCGGTTTTTTAAGCGTTCCATCCGGGGCCTTACGGTTACTCTCCAGCCATTTTCCTTCAGAACCCCAGTTGATATCTACCGCCTCCCAGGCATCTATGCGGCCACCGGCAAATCCCATGGTTTTGAAGCCCATGGATTCCATGGCGACATTTCCTGCCAGAACCAGCAAATCAGCCCAGGAAATTTTGTCGCCATATTTTTGCTTGATTGGCCACAGCAAACGACGTGCCTTATCGAGATTGGCATTATCCGGCCAGCTGTTTTGAGGAACCAGACGCTGAAAACCACCATTGGCGCCGCCGCGACCATCAAAAATCCGATAGGTTCCAGCCGCGTGCCACGACATTCGGATAAACAGTGGGCCGTAATTGTTATAGTCGGCTGGCCACCACTCCTGTGAGGACGTCATTAAGGTTTTGAGATCAGCAATAACGGCGTTGAGATCAAGGCTGTTAAATGCCTCCGCATAATTAAAGTCTTCTCCCTGTGGGTTAGAGGTGGCATTGGGTTGTCGAAGAGGGCTCAGGTCGAGCATTTTAGGCCACCAGTATTCATTGGTTTTGGTGGTATCGTCTGCGTATAAGCCTGTATTGGACAGTGCTGCCGTTAAGACGGTAATAAATGATGCAATTCGTTTTAGCATGGCCGTTAAATTCCTTTTTAAATGGTTATAATCACCTGTCATGGGACAAAATTTGAGGCAGCTCATTGATTAATGGATAATTCCTGCTCTTCACCTGAGAAAAGACCTCTGGCCAGGAATAGGAATGAGCCAGAGAATATATTAAACGGATATTTCACCTTGAACAAGGCGTGAATGACCCAGGCTGTCCCATCTTAACTTCAGTTCAAATTAAGACAGGACAGCCCTGCACGAACGACATGTGAGTCTGAGCCGGTGTAGCCCGTATGTCATGGCGGGCGAAGAAGCAATTCGCAGTTCAGGCCTCCGAACCTGTGCCCGTCATTGCGATCGCAGTGACGAAGAGGTTTAATAAGGGTTGCGAGTGCGCCTGTCTCTCTCAATTTCAAACCTGAATCGTTGCATCTTTTTTCAAGAGCGGTATAGTCCTTGCATTAATTTTTGTTTTGTGAGAAACCCATGCCTGATTTCGACAGCCCGGTTCCCAATTTAACGACGGCTCACTCCGGGCCCTTGTTTCATATAGAGAAAATTCTTCTGAATCAAGTGGCCTCTATCGAATCCTGGTTCCGCCAGAAATGGCGGGAAACGCCGCCACCTTTAACCTCATCGGTTGATTTACGCCATGCAGGGTTCAAGCTGGCCCCCGTCGATACCAACCTGTTTCCCGCCGGATTTAACAACCTGAATCGGGATTTTCTGCCTTTATGCATACAGGCGGCACAGACGGCTCTGGTTGAGTACCTTCCAACCTGTAAAACGATTTTGTTGTTGCCGGAAAGCCACACCCGCAACCAGTTTTACATGCAGAGCCTGGCCGTGCTGCGCTCTATACTCATCCAGGCAGGTTTTGTGGTGCGCATTGGCAGCCTCGATCCAGAGCTGCTCAGCCCCATGGAGGTCACAACCCTGGCCGGGGATACCTTGCGCATCGAACCGCTGCTTCGTGATGGTGATCGTGTGCACCTGTCTGATTTTAATCCCTGCATCCTGGTTCTGAATAACGATTTGTCCACGGGTGTGCCGGAGATACTGCAGGGTATCAGGCAGCCCGTGCAGCCCACCGCGAAACTGGGCTGGTCGTCGCGCTTAAAATCAAGCCATTTCGGTTTTTATGACGAAGTAGTGAATGAATTTGCGCAACTGACCGGACTGGATCCCTGGCTGATTAATCCTTATTTTCAGGCCATCGATAAGCTTGATTTTATGGCTCAGGAGGGTGTTGATGAGCTGGCTGATGCCGTTGAGCACATGCTGGAAAAAATCCGCAGAAAATACCGTGAATACGACATCAGCGAACAGCCCTTTGTCGTGGTCAAGGCTGATAACGGCACCTACGGCATGAGTGTGATGAGTATTAACAACGCAGATCAGCTGCGTCAGTTAAATCGAAAGCAGCGCACCAAAATGTCTGCGAGCAAAGGCAGTCAGAAAGTTGATAAAGTGATTATTCAGGAAGGGGTATATTCCTTTGAAACCATGGACGACGGTGCGGTGGCCGAGCCGGTGGTGTATATGATTGGCCAGTTTGTGGTCGGTGGTTTTTATCGCGTGCATAAAGGACGGGGAATTGATGAAAATCTGAACGCGCCCGGAATGCATTTTGAACCGCTGGCCTTTGCTCAGGCCTGTAATATGCCACGCGGTGATCTGCCGCCAGTTGAATGTCCTAATCGATTTTATGCCTATGGTGTTATTGCCCGTCTGGCCTCCCTGGCCGCGGCCTATGAAATTGCAGCAGTTCAGGAGGCATGATGAAACTGGCCGTTTTGATGGATCCACTGCACCGGCTTAAAGCATACAAAGACAGTACGGTTGCAATGATAAAAAGCGCGCAGGACAGGGGATGGCCCTGCGTTTATTTCACGCCGGGCGACATCGTCTGCCGCGAAGGGCATGCTTTTGCCCGCGTGTCGTCTATTCGAGTCAAAGAGGATCTAAAGCAGGCAGACTGGGCTGAGACCGTTGCGCTGGGCGAGCGCCCGCTGGCCGATTTTGACATCATTCTGATGCGTCAGGATCCGCCTTTTGATACCGAATATATCTATAACACCTATGCCCTGGATCTGGCTGAACGAGATGGGGTATTGGTATCGAACAGGCCGCGCAGCCTGCGTGATGCCAATGAAAAGTTTTTCACCCTGCATTTTCCTCAATGCTGCCCCAAAACACTGGTAACACGCGATAATCAGATCCTGCGCGCGTTTTGGCAGGAACATAAAAATGTGATTTTCAAACCACTGGAAGGCATGGGTGGCAGCCGCGTATTTCATGTCGATGAACGCGGACTGAACCTGTCGGTGATTCTCGAGGAACTGTCGCATCATGGCCGTGTCAGCGTGGTGGCTCAGCAGTATATTCCCGAGATAGTGACAGCAGGTGACAAGCGCATTTTACTGATCAATGGTGAACCGGTGCCTTATGCGCTGGCCCGTATTCCGGCCAAAGGCGAGCTGCGCGGAAACCTTGCAGCTGGCGCTCAGGGCAAGGTTGTACCGATTACTGAACGCGATCGCTGGATTTGTGCCGAACTGGCGCCCCGGCTGAAAGCCATGGGGCTGTATTTTGTCGGTATTGATGTGATTGGTGAGTATCTAACAGAAATCAACGTCACCAGCCCGACCTGCATTCGCGAAATCACGGCAGAGACGGGGCTGGATATCAGCGGTGACTACCTGGATACCCTAGCTGCCGTAAGGCTTCGTAAAGAATAATAGCTGTTGCATTGGACAGATTCAGGCTGCGGCTGGTGGGCAGCATGGGAATGCGTATCCCCTCATAGCGCTGGCGGATGGAATCCGGCAGCCCCCGCGTTTCCGGCCCCAGCAGCATCATGTCTTCATCCTGCCAGCGAACGTCACTGTGTGCCTGGCTGGCCTTGGTCGTGCAGGCAAATATGCGGCGTTGCTGGTTTCGCTCAATAAAACTGGCTTCATTATCGTAGTGAATCACATTAGCCCATTCGTGGTAATCCAGACCAGCGCGGCGCATGCGCTTATCGTCCAGCTCGAAACCCAATGGGTGTATCAGATGCAGCTGCGCGCCGCTGTTGGCGCACAGACGGATGATATTCCCCGTATTCGGGGGAATTTCCGGTTGGTATAGGGCAACATGCAGAACCATATACTGCTTAACCTGCTTTTTTGGCAGGAGCTGCCGGAGCAGGGGCGGGACCTGCCTCTGGTTCCTCGTCCACGTAATCGTTCGCGCCGTTATCAATATAGGCTGCGCCGCCGGTGGCGTTATCAGGTATCTCGCCGTTAATCATATAATTACGATGCTGCAGATAGGCGTCACGGATAAAGGTGTAAGGATCCAGCGCCTCAGCGATGTAGCGATCTGTATCGAGGAACTGCGATCGCAGATCCACGTATCTTACACCAAGCAGGCTATACAGCACTGCATCGTTTTTGATGTAGGGATAAGGCGTCAGCAGGGTGTACTCAAACATCATGCCCATGCCGTCACGAATAGTGCTTGGGCCAAGGAAGGGGATGACGATATAGGGTGAGCGTTTGTCCCCCCAGCGGGCAAAGGTGAGCCCCAGATCATTGCGGTGCATAGGCAGGTTATATTGTTTGGCCACGTCGAATATACCGGCGAGACCGATGGTGCTGTTGATGACAAAGCGGCCGGCATCGTTAGATGCGTTGTGCCAGTCGCGCTGTAATAAGTCGTTGGCAAAGGTTGGGATCAGGTTGATGTTGTCGTAGAAGTTATTGATGCTGGCACGAACGCCTGAGGGCAATATGGCCTTATACAGTCTGGCTGGCGGCTTTAAAACAATGTTATCGAAAACGGTATTAAAACGATGGATTTTACGGTTTACCGGTTCGTAGGGATCGTCGGGATTGGTGCCTTTGTGCATACAGCCCGTAAGGATCAGGGAGCTGGCCAGGGCCGTCAGGGTGGCAAGTAAACGCATGATTATTCAAACTTCTCAGAGCAAAAATTTATGGTACACCACTTTGTATGTATCGCCAACGGGTTTTAGCAATTGTAAAATAATTTATCAAACATCAGAGGCTGCAGACAATATTGAGCAGTTCCCGGAATCTTATTGCAAACCTGGACCCTGCGAACGAGTTGCGGGGCGTAGGGATCTGAATTGTCCACATGCTCTAATCTTTGTATTTATCCCGCAAATTCACGATAATGCCCGCCACACTATTTTTCCAGGTACCCGTTAATGACTACGATATTGGATGGATTGAACGAAATGCAACGCGAGGCCGTTACCTCGCCGCCCGGCAACACCCTGGTTCTGGCCGGGGCGGGCAGCGGAAAAACCCGTGTTCTGGTCAGTCGTATTGCCTGGCTGATTGAAGAGCAGCATCTTTCACCCCAGGCCATTCTGGCGGTAACCTTTACCAACAAAGCCGCCGGGGAAATGAAAGAACGTCTGGGGCATTTGCTGCGGGTTCCCTTGCTGGGACTGTGGGTTGGTACCTTTCACGGCTTATGCCACCGTATTCTGCGCCGCCATTACCGCGATGCAGGCCTGCCCGAACAATTTCATATTATTGACAGCGAAGATCAGGCGCGCGTTATCAAACGCGTCATCGCCGGGCTGAATCTGGATCCGGATCAATGGCCGTTCAAGCAGGCGCAATCCTTTATTAACAGCAAAAAAGATGAAGGCCTGAGACCGCAGCACATCGAGGCGGGTCAGCACCTGCCCACGAAAACGCTGCTGCGAATCTATCAGGCCTACGAGCAGGCCTGCCAGACCGCGGGGGTGATTGATTTTGCCGAGATTCTGCTGCGTGCTCATGAGCTGTTACGCGATAACCCGGAGATTCTGGCGCACTATCACCAGCGTTTTCAGGCGATTCTGGTTGATGAGTTCCAGGACACCAATACCCTGCAATACGCCTGGATCCGTCTGCTCGCCGGAAACGGTGCAACGGTGATGGCCGTAGGAGACGATGATCAGTCCATTTACGGCTGGCGTGGCGCCAGGGTAGAAAATATTCAGAAATTTGAACGCGATTTCAGTCATACCAACATAATCCGGCTTGAGCAGAATTACCGTTCCACCTCCACTATCCTTGAGGCAGCTAACGCGTTGATCGCCAATAATCAGGCCCGCATGGGCAAGTCGCTGTGGACTGAGGGCGGCAGCGGGGAAAAAATTCTGGTTTACAGTGCCTTTAACGAACTGGACGAGGCGCGATTTGTCAGTGAACGTATCGCCATGGCCATTCGTACGGGCCGCAGCGCCGATGAGGTAGCCATCCTTTATCGTTCCAATGCTCAGTCACGGGTGCTGGAGGAGGCCTTGCTGCGAGCCGGTATCGCCTATCGTATTCATGGTGGGGTGCGCTTTTTTGAGCGCGCTGAAATCAAGGATGCGCTGGCTTACGTGCGTCTGCTCGCCAATCCGCATGATGACACGGCTTTTGAGCGTGTCGTCAATCTGCCGACTCGCGGCATCGGCGAAAAAACGCTGGACGATATGCGTCAGCTCGCAAAAGCGGAAAACAGTTCCATGTGGACCGCCGCGCACCAGCTCCTGCAGCGGGGATTGCTGGCACAGCGTGCCGCAACGGCTCTGGCCAGATTCACGCAGTTAATCGAGCGCCTGCAACAGGAAAGTATGGACCTGGAGCTCGATGAGCAGATAAAGGCCGTTATTCATGGCAGTGGTCTGTATGAGCATTTTTCAAAAATTAAAGGCGATAAATCGGAATCGCGTCTGGATAACCTGCAGGAGTTGATCAACGCGGCGAGGCAGTTCCGTTACGAACAGGAGGTTGACGAAGACATGCCCTTGCTGGTGGCCTTTCTGTCTCATGCCTCTCTTGAGGCAGGCGATCAGCAGGCCAGTGAGCATGAGCGTTATGTTCATCTGATGACCCTGCATTCTGCCAAGGGTCTGGAGTTTCCACTGGTGTTTCTGGTGGGAATGGAGGAGGGTGTTTTCCCTGGCCGGCAATCGATGGAAGAACCGGGGCGCCTGGAAGAAGAGCGTCGCCTGTGTTATGTGGGCATGACGCGCGCCATGCAGGAGCTTGTTATTTCGCACGCGGAGGTACGGCGTCAGTACGGGCGTGAGGAATACCATCGTCCATCGCGTTTTTTGCGTGAGTTGCCGCAGGAGCTGTTGAACGATGTGCGGGTCAAGCGTTCGTTCAGTACACCGATACCCAGCCGGCAACCAACGGCAAGTGCTCAGACCAGCGAATCCGGCCTGCGTCTGGGACAGAATGTCAGCCATGCGAAGTTCGGCCGTGGCGTGATCATCGGTGTGGAAGGCTCTGGCGCGCATACGCGCGTGCAGGTGAAATTTGTGTCGGAAGGCGCGAAATGGCTGGTTTTGGCGTATGCCAACCTGACCATGCTCGAAGGCTGCTCGTCCTGAGATTGATCTCCTGGATTAGGCGAAGCCGTAATCCGGGAGTCTGGCTGTAAACAATACTTGAATTTAGCACCAGCTGGTGCTACGTTTCGGTTTGAAAAACTATAACCAAGGGGAAATACGTGAAGTTTTCAAATCTATTAACAGTCAGTGCTCTGGCCGTCACCATGGCCTCACCGGCAGCAATGGCTGCTGACAGCACATTTACCGATGCTCAGAAAAAGGATATTCAAAGCGTTGTGCATGAGTATCTGGTCAATAATCCTGAGGTTCTGGTTGAAGTATCGCAGGCGCTGCAAATGAAACAGCAGCAAAACATGCAACAGGAAGCTCAGGCAGCGATTGAGAAAAACGTCGATCCCCTGATGGCAGATAAACTGACCGTCGTTGGCAATCCAAATGGTAACGTGACCCTGGTTGAATTTTTTGACTACCAGTGCATTCACTGTAAAAAAATGGCGCCTGTTATCAGTGAGCTCATCAAAAAAGACAGCAATCTGCGCGTCATCTACAAAGAGTTCCCAATTTTTGGTGAAAGTTCAGACAAAGCCTCACGAGCCGCTCTGGCTGCTGCCATGCAGGGCAAATACATTGCCATGCACGAAGCGCTGATCGGTCAGGAGAATAAACTCAACGATCAAATCATTGACGATGCAGCCAAATCAATTGGTCTGGATATGACCAAATTCAAAGCCGATATGAACAGCCAGGCCGTAACCGATGCCCTGACAGCTAACCGTCAACTGGCAGAAGCCCTGCATTTAATGGGCACACCGGCCTTCATCATTGCTTCAACACCTGGCGGCAAGTTCAAGGCCGGCAGCAAGCCAGCCTTTATTCCAGGTGCTGCATCACCAGAAACACTGCAGGACTTGATTAAAAAGGCGTCAGCCAGTTAATATACCCATCCTCCCGGATTCGGTCCGGGAGGACATTTATTCTCTATGATTCAGATCATCCTTTTGTACCCGTACTGTCGAGACAAGCATGACAAAACCCGCAACGTTCCAGGATATTATTTTAACACTTCAGAATTTTTGGGCCAGGCAAGGCTGCGTGTTGCTACAACCGCTGGATATGGAAGTCGGCGCTGGTACCTTTCATCCAGCCACGTTTTTACGAGCCATCGGTCCTGAGCCATGGTCTGCCGCATATGTTCAGCCCTCGCGCCGGCCAGCGGACGGGCGATATGGCGAGAACCCCAACCGCGTTCAGCACTATTATCAGTTTCAGGTGGTCTTAAAGCCATCGCCGCTGGATATTCAGGAGAAATACCTCGATTCCCTGCGCGCGCTCGGCGTAGATCCGCTGACGGACGATATTCGCTTTGTTGAAGATAACTGGGAATCACCCACACTCGGTGCCTGGGGGCTGGGCTGGGAAGTCTGGCAGAATGGGATGGAAGTGTCTCAGTTTACCTATTTTCAACAGGTTGGCGGTTTACCCTGTAAGCCCGTAACCGGTGAGCTGACCTATGGCCTTGAGCGCCTGGCCATGTTTATTCTGGGGGTGGATAATCTCTTTGATTTACCCTGGAGCAAAACAGAGCACTCGCTGGTGACCTACGGCGATGTGTTCCACCAGAATGAAGTGGAAATGTCGACGTACAATTTCGAGCACGCCAATATTGAGGTCCTGTTCCAGCAGTTTGATTATTACGAAAGCGAAGCGCAAAAGCTGGTTGCGCTCAATCTGCCCCTGCCGGCGTATGAAATGGTGATGAAGGCATCCCATGCGTTTAATCTGCTCGATGCCCGCCGTGCCATTTCGGTGACGGAGCGGCAGCGGTTTATTCTGCGTATGCGACAGTTATCACGAGCGGTAGCGCAGGCCTATTACGATGCGCGCGAAGCATTAGGTTTTCCGATGAAGGTGTGTGATGGTGAATGATTTTTTATTTGAACTGGGGTGTGAAGAGCTGCCGTCCGGCGCTGTCAAACCGCTGGCCGAAGCCCTGCAGGCGTCTCTGATCGCCTCTCTGGACAAGGCGCAACTGGCTTATGAGAGCATCCGTTACTTTGCTGCGCCAAGGCGCCTCGCCATACAGATTTCTGGCTTACAGGCTGAACAGGCCAGCCAGACTCAGCAACGACGTGGTCCAGCCTTAGCGGCGGCTTATGACGCCGGCGGACAGCCCACCCCTGCATTGAAAGGTTTTGCCCGTTCCTGCGGTGTGGAGCTGGATGCTCTGAGCGTACAGAAAACCGATAAGGGCGAATGGCTGGTTTATGATTTCGTGAGCAGCGGCGTGAAAAGCCGTGACTTGCTGCCCGGCATGGTGCAGCAGGCAATCGCGTCCTTACCCATCAGCAAACCGATGCGCTGGGGATCGGGTGACGTGGAGTTTGTGCGCCCGGTGCACTGGGCTGTCATGTTACTGGGCGATGAGGTTCTCGATTGTGAGATTCTTGGTCTGAAGGCCGGAAATCTGACGCGCGGCCACCGCTTCCATGCTCCGGAAAACCGGGTTATTTCGCATCCACGTGATTATGAAAACACTTTGTTCAATGCTCGGGTTATTGCTGATTTTGCCAAACGGCGTACCGAAATTGTCAGGCAGATTAATGAGCTGGCCAGACAACAGGAAGCCGAAGCCATTATGCCGGATGAGTTACTTGATGAGGTGACATCCATTGTTGAATGGCCCCAGGCTCTGCTGGCTCGCTTTGAACCAGAATTTCTTGATGTTCCGGCTGAGGCGCTGATTGCGTCCATGCAGTCGCATCAAAAGTGTTTTGCATTGCGCAACGCCCATGGCATTCTGCTGCCCTGTTTTATCACAGTCAGCAACCTGAACAGTAACAACCCACAACAGGTGATTTCCGGTAACGAGAAAGTGATGCGTGCGCGTTTGAGTGATGCCGCGTTCTTTTTTAATCAGGACAAAAAGCAGGCGCTCAGCTTTCATATCGCCGCGACTGCCAAAGTCGTATTTCAGCTGAAACTGGGAACCCTGCTCGACAAAGCAACACGGGTGGGTGTGTTGATGCGTTATCTGGCCGAACCGTTGAATCTGGATATGGCCAGGGCCAGCCGGGCAGCCGAGTTGAGCAAATGCGATTTGATGACGGGGATGGTAGGTGAGTTTCCCGAATTACAGGGGCTGATGGGCTACTATTATGCCACGCACGATGGCGAGGATGCGGAGGTTGCGCGAGCCTTGCACGAGCAGTATTTACCGCGTTTCGCTGCTGACAGCCTGCCGGAAGGCAACCTGGGTACGGCGCTGTCTCTGGCGGACAGAATTGATACGCTGGTGGGAATTTTTGCCATTGGCCAAAAGCCTGGTGGCGACAAGGACCCCTTCAAATTACGCCGTCACGCCCTGGCACTGGCGCGTCTGCTGATAAGCATTCCGGCACCGTTGCATGTCACAGATTTAATCAATGAGGCGCTCGCAGCCTACGGTAATGATTTACCGGGTGCTGAGGCGGCTGTGGCTGAACTGCATCCCTTTATCATGGAGCGTCTGCTGTCCTGGTATCAGGGGCAGGGGATTGGTCAGGATATCGTGCTGGCGGTGCGTGCCCGTCAGGATAACGCTCTGCATGATCTGGATAAGAGGGTACGGGCCCTGGCGGCTTTTGTCAGCTGTCCTGAAGCGGCGGTTCTATCAGCAGCCTGTAAACGGGTGAATAACCTGCTGCAGCATGGTCAGGTGGAGCAAACGCTGGTGGTGAACGAGTCTCTGCTGGAGGAACCTGCGGAACAGTCACTGTTCAAAGCCCTGGTTGCTCAGGAGCAATCGCTGGAGGCTTTGTATAAAGCAGCCGATTATACGGGCATTTTGACCCGTCTTTCGACCTTGAGAGAACCGGTGGATGCGTTTTTTGATCAGGTCATGGTGATGGTGGATGATGAGCGGATTAAAAAGAACCGTCTGGCTCTGTTGTCACGCCTGCAGGCTTTGCTGCAGGGGGTTGCTGATATTTCGTTGTTACAGGCATAGACAAGACAGGTTTTTTTTGGGTTCTGGCTAAAGAGAAAATATCGATTTATTCACTGGCACGAAACAGGCTCCCTTC